>NZ_JBHWCL010000114.1:0-31544 GCF_042735125.1 Kitasatospora sp. NPDC059599
CGGTTGACCAGGGCCATCCCGGCGACGTTGCCGCCGTCCATGGTGAACTCGTACTGCCAGCCCTGCTGGCCCTCCACCGGGAGGACGTACTTACCGCTCTTGGCCGCCTGCAGGCCCTTGGCGCCGTAGGCCTGCTGCAGGGCCTCCAGGGTGGCACCGGCGCCGATGCCCTCGGCCGTCCTCGCCTCGGCCGGGGCGACCAGCTCGCGCAGGCCGGCCGCGGCGAAGGAGACCCGGCCGGTGGCCAGGTACGCCTTCTCCTTGGTCTCCCGGGCCACCATCAGGTCGACGATGGACTGCGTCGCGTCCGCCATCAGCTTGGCGGTGGCGGCCGAGTCCTTGGCCGCGGCGGCCGAGCCGGCGGCGGCCGCCGCCGCGTCCTTCGCGGAGGCGTTCGGCGGCACGGTGCCCGCCGGGGCGGGCGCCTTGCCGGAGGCCGCGTCGGCCTTGGCGTTCAGGTCCTTGTAGCGGGCTTCGGTGGCCGCCTCCGCGGTCATCCGGGCCTGGTCGGGCGCCGGGCCGCCCTTGTAGACGAAGTCCGTGCAGCCGTCGAGCAGCGAGACCGGCGCGGTCTCCAGCGCGCCGGTGGCCAGGCCGGCGTCCTTCGTCGTGCCGGGCTTCAGGCCGCGGTAGCCGGCCGCCGAGAAGGCCTCCGGCCCCTTGGTCGTGGGCGCCGCCGAGGGCGCGCCGGCCGTCGCCGCCGCGCCGGCCCCGGCCGCGCCCTTCTTGTCGTCGGACGTGCAGGCTGCCGCTCCGGCGACCAGCAGCACCACCGAGATGCCCACGCCCACCGCGCGGACCGGAGCTCGGTTCTTCCCCATGTCGTGATCCCCCTTGATCGTTCGGGATCACCGTAGCGAAGGTCGGCCCACGATCCACAACCGGTTGCCGCGCGGTACGCGGAAGGGCCCGCGTCCGTGGACGCGGGCCCTTCCGTGCGGCTGTCCGTCAGCGCATCGAACCGGTGCGCAGCAGGGTGCGGATGACGCGCATCGCGACCGACAGGCTGGACAGCTCGTAGTTGTCCGAACCCCTTATGTCGTCGAGGGTGCTCTTGGCGCGGTTGAGCAGGGTGGCGTTGAGCTCCGCCCAGGCGGTGTAGCGCTCCTCCGGGGTGGCGCCGTCGGGGCCGCAGGCCAGGATGTCGGCGGTCAGCGCCGCGTGCGCCGCGAACAGGTCCTCGCGGATCGCGGCCCGGGCCATCGACGACCAGCGGTCGGTGCGGGGCAGCTCGATGATGCGGTCGAGCAGGTGCGAGATCTGCAGCCGGTCGCCCAGGTCGTAGTAGAGCTCGGCGACGTCGGCGACGTCCTTGCCGGAGCGGTCCGCGACCTCGGTGATGTCCAGGGTCGGGAAGACCGAGGAGAGGCCGGCGATCCGGGTGACCAGTTCCTCCGGCACCCCGGCCGCGGCGAGTTCGCCGTGGATGGACTCGAACCAGGCCAGGTCCTCGCCGCGGAGCGGCTTGGGCAGCGAGCCCCAGACCTGGTTGACCCGGTCGTGGAAGAACTCGATGGTCCCGGCGATGTCGAGCGGCTGCCGGCGGTTGTTGAGCATCCACCGGGTGGCGCGCTCGACCAGGCGGCGCGAGTGCAGGCGCATCTTGGTCTGCACCCGGGCCGGGACCCGGTTGTCCAGGCCCTCGATCTCGCCCCAGATCGTCTCCAGGCCGAAGACGGCCCGCGCGGCGGTGTGCGTCCGGGCGATCTCCTCGTAGGTCGCGCCGGTCTCCTCCTTCAGGCGGAAGGCGAAGGTGCAGCCACCGCGGTTGATCGTGTCGTTGACGATCAGCGTGGTGATGATCTCGCGGCGCAGCGCGTGGTTGTCGATCGCGTCGGCGAACCGGGCCCGCAGCGCGCTGGGGAAGTAGTCGTGCAGCGCGGTGCGGAAGTACGGGTCGTCGGGCAGGTCGGTGGCGAGCAGCTCGTCGGCCAGGATGATCTTGGTGTAGGCGAGCAGCACGGACATCTCGGGCTGGGAGAGCCCGCGGCCGTTCTGCTGGCGGTCACGGATCTGGCGCTCGGCGGGCAGGAACTCCAGCCCCCGGTCGAGACGGCCGGCCGCCTCGAAGCGGTTGATCATCCGCGCGTGGACGTTGACCATGCTGTGCGCCTGGGCGACGGCGTTGGCCAGCACCACGTTCTGCGCGTAGTTGTTGCGCAGCACCAGGTGGCCGACCTCGTCGGTCATCTCGGCCAGCAGGACGTTGCGCTGCTTGACCGTCATGTCGCCCTCGGCGACGACCTGGTTGAGCAGGATCTTGATGTTGACCTCGTGGTCCGAGGTGTCCACACCGGCCGAGTTGTCGATCGCGTCGGTGTTGATCCAACCGCCGGTGCCCTCCGGACCGCCGGTGGCCGCGTACTCGATGCGGCCGAGCTGGGTGCAGCCGAGGTTGCCGCCCTCGCCGATGACCCGGGCCCGGACCTGCTCGCCGTTGACGCGGATCGCGTCGTTGGCCTTGTCGCCGACCTCGGCGTTGGTCTCGGCGGAGGCCTTGACGTAGGTACCGATGCCGCCGTTCCAGAACAGGTCGACCGGTGCCTGCAGGATCGCCTTCATCAGCTCGGCCGGGGTGAGCTTGCCCGTCTGGACGCCGAGGGCGGCCCGGGCCTGCGGGGTCAGCTGGATCGCCTTCGCCGAGCGGGGGTACACCCCGCCGCCAGCCGAGATCAGCGACTTGTCGTAGTCGTCCCAGGAGCTGCGCGGCAGGTCGAAGAGGCGGCGGCGCTCGGCGTACGAGGTGGCCGCGTCCGGGTTGGGGTCGATGAAGATGTGGCGGTGGTCGAAGGCGGCGACCAGGCGGATGTGCTCGCTGAGCAGCATGCCGTTGCCGAAGACGTCGCCGGACATGTCGCCGATGCCGATGACGGTGAAGTCCTCGGACTGGGTGTCGACGCCGAGCTCGCGGAAGTTGCGCTTGACCGACTCCCAGGCGCCGCGGGCGGTGATGCCCATGCCCTTGTGGTCGTAGCCGGCCGAGCCGCCGGAGGCGAACGCGTCGCCCAGCCAGAAGCCGTACGACTCCGCGACGCCGTTGGCGATGTCGGAGAAGGTCGCGGTGCCCTTGTCGGCGGCGACGACCAGGTAGGTGTCGTCCTCGTCGTGGCGGACCACGTCGGCCGGGTGGACGACCGCGCCGCCGACCAGGTTGTCGGTGATGTCGAGCAGCGCCGAGATGAAGGTCTTGTACGAGGAGATGCCCTCGGCCAGCCAGGCGTCGCGGTCCACCGACGGGTCCGGCAGCTGCTTGGCGACGAAGCCGCCCTTGGCGCCGACCGGCACGATGACGGTGTTCTTGACCATCTGCGCCTTGACCAGGCCCAGGATCTCGGTGCGGAAGTCCTCGCGCCGGTCGGACCAGCGCAGACCGCCGCGGGCGACCTTGCCGAAGCGCAGGTGCACGCCCTCGACCTGCGGGGAGTAGACCCAGATCTCGAACGCCGGGCGCGGGGCCGGCAGGTCCGGGACGGCCTTCGGGTCGAACTTCATCGACACATAGGAGTGCCACTCGCCGTCGGCGGCGTGCTGGAAGAAGTTGGTCCGCAGGGTGGCCTTGATGAGGTTCAGGAAGGAGCGCAGGATGCGGTCCTCGTCCAGCGAGACGACCTCGTCGAGGGCCCCGGTCAGCTCCTCCAGGATGCCCTCGGTCAGCTCCAGGGCGCCCGAGCGGTGGCTCGGGCTCAGCCGCGCCTCGAACAGGTTGACCAGCAGGCGGGTGGTGTGGGTGTTGTTGCGGAGCGCGTCCTCCATGTAGTCCTGGGAGAACGTGGAGCCCGCCTGGCGAAGGTACTTGGCGTACGCGCGGAGCATCATCGCCTGGCGCCAGGTCAGCCCGGCGGTCAGCACCAGCTCGTTGAAGCCGTCGTTCTCGGCCTTGCCCGTCCAGGTGGCGGCGAAGGTCTCCTGGAAGCGGTCGCGGGCCTCGTCGGTGAGCTCGGTGGCCTCGCGCAGCTTCAGACCGAAGTCGTAGACCCACGCCGTGGTGCCGTCGGAGCGGCGCAGCGCGTACGGGTGCTCGTCGAGCACCTCGACGCCCAGGCGCTGGAGCACCGGCAGGACCTCGGTGAGCGAGATCGGGCCGCCGACCCGGTAGATCTTGAAGCGGCGCTCGTCGTCGCCGGCGCCGACGGGCTGGTACAGGTTCAGGCGGAAGTCGCCCTCGCCGTGCAGCGACTCGATCTGCTTGATGTCGGAGACGGCGGTGCGCGGCGGGAAGTCGGCGCGGTAGCCGTCGGGGAAGGCGTTGGCGTACTTGTGGCCGAGTTCGGCGGCCTTCTCCTCGCCGAGCTCCAGGTGCAGCTGGTCGTGGAAGCCGTCCATCCAGAACCGGGCGGCCTCGGCCAGTCGGTTCTCGATCCGCTCGATGTCGGAGTCGGTGAGCCGGGGCAGCTCGGTGCCCGGGGCGACCCGGACCACGAAGTGCAGGCGGGTCAGCACCGACTCGGTGGCGTACACCGTGTAGTCGATGGTGGCGCCGTTCAGCTCTTCCTTGAGGATGTCGGTGAGCAGCAGCCGGATCCGCGTGGTGTAGCGGTCGCGCGGCAGGTAGATGAAGGCGGAGAAGTAGCGCCCGTACTCGTCCTGACGCAGGAAGAGGCGCAGCTTACGGCGCTCCTGCAGGTAGAGCACGCTGGTGGCGATGGAGAGCAGCTCGGAGGCCGGGGTCTGGAAGATCTCGTCCCGCGGGAAGGTCTCCATGATCTGCAGCAGGTCGCGGCCGTCGTGGCTCTCGCCGGAGAAGCCGGAGTCCTCCAGCACGGCCTGGACCTTGCGGCGCACGACCGGGATGCGGGTGACGGACTCGGTGTAGGCCGCGGAGGAGAACAGGCCGAGGAAGCGGCGCTCGCCGATCGGCTCACCGGCGGCGTTGAACTTCTTCACGCCGACGTAGTCCAGGTAGGCCGGGCGGTGCACGGTGGCACGGCTGTTGGCCTTGGTCAGGACGAGCAGCTTCTTCTCGTGGGCCTTGGCGCGCACCGGCGCGGAGAGCCGGCCGAAGGCCTCGCTGACCGAGTGGTGGCGGTCGTCGTGGCTGTGCGGGTCGGAGCGCAGGATGCCGAGGCCGGTCCCGGCGACGGCCTTGAGGACCTCCTCGCCCTCGTGCTCGACCAGGTCGTACTCGCGGTAGCCGAGGAAGGTGAAGTGGTCGTCGGCGAGCCAGCGCATCAGCTCCCAGGCCTCGCCGACCTCCTGCTCGGGCAGGCCGGCCGGGGGTTCCTCGGCCAGTTCGTCGGCCAGGCGCAGCGCGCTCTCGCGCATCTTGGCCCAGTCCTCGACGACCTCGCGGACGTCGCCGAGCACGCGGCGCAGGTTGCCCTCGATGGTGCGCAGGTCGTCGCGGTCGGTCTCGCGGTCGATCTCGATGTGCATCCACGACTCGACGGTCGCGTCGGCGGGCCACTCGGTGCCGGCGGCCTGGCTGCGGGAGCAGGCGTCGACGTCCAGGATCTCCAGCAGCTTGCCGGTGATGTCACGGCGGACGACCAGCTGGGGGTGGATCACGATGTGGATGCCGCGGTCCTGGCGGGACAGCTCGTTGGTGACGGAGTCGACCAGGAAGGACATGTCGTCCGTGACGACCTCGACGACCGTGTGGCCGCAGGACCAGCCGTTCTCCTCGACCGAGGGGGTGTAGACCCGCACCTCGGCGGTGCCCTGCGGGCGCTTGAGGCCCAGGCGGTAGTGGGAGGCGGCCGCGCCGTAGACGTCGACCGGGTCGCGGTCGACCAGGTCCTCGGGCGCGGTGTGGAGGTAGTAGTGGTGCAGGTACGCGGTCAGAGCGCCGTTGCTCAGACCCTCCCCCGGCGCCGCTCCCCCCACCTGGCTGTTCTCAGCGGCTGCGGCTGCCTTCTTGAGCAGTTCGGCCTTGGCTGCGTCCAGCTTGGTCTGCATGACTTCTTGGCTCCTGTCGCGCGCCGTTGCGTGACTCGGTTGGTGTGTGGGTGTACACCGACGGGTCAGCCGCAATCCTGCCGCACTATCCGACTGAAAGGGGCTCATGGCGCGCATGAAACGTCCTCCCAGTGGGTAGGACGACACGTTCGTCCTGCAAGCCACCCGACGACGCCAGCCAGCCTAACCGGATCAATCGAAGGTGGACAGGGACGGGGAGGCGCAAACCTGCAGGATGTCGGGTCCGTCCTGGACAGCATGTCCAAACCGGAGGCTCATGTTCACTCTCGGCCCATGTGCGGGTACCGGTGCTGGGTCGGAGGTACGAAGGACTCCTTGATCGACCGCGCCGAGGTCCACCGCAGGAGGTTCTGGGCGGCACCGGCCTTGTCGTTGGTGCCGGAGGCCCGGCCCCCGCCGAAGGGCTGCTGGCCGACGACGGCACCGGTGGGTTTGTCGTTGATGTAGAAGTTCCCGGCGGCGAACCGCAGCTCCTCGACGGCCTGGGCGATGGCGTAACGATCCTGCGCGATCACCGAGCCGGTCAGGCCGTACGGTGCCCCGCCGTCGACCCGGCGGAGGACGTCGTCCCAGCGGGAGTCCTCGTACACGTGGACGGCGAGGATCGGCCCGAAGTACTCGGTCCGGAAGATCTCGCCCCGGTGGTCCGAGGAGACCAGGACGGTCGGCCGGACGAACCAGCCGATCGCGTCGTCGTACTGGCCGCCGGCCGCCAGCTCGACCGTCGGGTCCGCCTTGGCGCGCTCGATGGCGTCCCGGTTCCGTTCGAAGGCGCGCCGGTCGATCAGGGCGCCCATGAAGTTGGACAGGTCGGTGACGTCGCCCACCGCGAGCGCGTCCACCTCCGCCAGGAAGTCGTCCTTGATCCTCTGCCAGAGGCTGCGCGGCAGGTAGGCCCGGGACAGCGCGGAGCACTTCTGGCCCTGGTACTCGAAGGCGCCGCGGAGCAGCGCGGTCCTCAGGATCTCCGGGTCGGCCGAGCGGTGGGCCAGCAGGAAGTCCTTGCCGCCGGTCTCGCCGACGATCCTCGGGTAGGTGCGGTAGCCGGCGATGTTGGCGCCGACGGTCTGCCACAGCGACTGGAAGGTGGCGGTGGAGCCGGTGAAGTGCAGCCCGGCGAGCGCCGGGTCGGCCAGCGCGACCGGCGAGACCTGCAAGCCGTCGCCGGTGACCATGTTGATCACCCCGGGCGGCAGGCCGGCCGCCTCCAGCAGCCGCATCAGGTGGTGGGCGGCCAGGGTCTGGGTCGGCGCGGGCTTCCAGACCACGGTGTTGCCCATCAGCGCGGGCGCGGTGGGCAGGTTGCCGGCGATCGCGGTGAAGTTGAACGGGGTCACCGCGTAGACGAAGCCCTCCAGCGGGCGGTGGTCGGTGCGGTTCCACACGCCGGGCGAGGAGATCGGCTGGTCGGCCAGGATCCGCCGGGCGAAGTGGACGTTGAACCGCCAGAAGTCGATCAGCTCGCAGGCGGAGTCGATCTCGGCCTGCTGCGCGGTCTTGGACTGGCCGAGCATGGTGGCCGCGTTGAGCGTCTCCCGCCAGGGCCCGGCGAGCAGGTCGGCGGCGCGCAGGAATACCGCCGCCCGGTCGTCGAAGGAGAGCGAGCGCCACTGCCGCCCGGCGGCCAGCGCGGCGTCCACCGCGGCCCTGGCGTCCTCCCGGGTGGCGTTGCCGAGCACGCCGAGCTTGGCCGCGTGGTGGTGCGGCTGCACGACCTCGATCCGCTCGCCGCCGCCGAAGCGCTGCTCACCGCCGATGGTCATCGGCAGCGGGACCTGCTCGGCCGCCAGCTCGTCCAACCGGCGGACCAGCCGGTCCCGCTCCGCACTGCCGGGTGCGTACCCGTGCACCGGCTCGTTGACCGGGGTCGGCACCTCGGTGACTGCGTCGATGGGCATGGCGGCTCCGTCCTGCTGGTTGCTCGGCTGTCGGTCCAGCCTGACCAGCGACGGCCCGGTCCGCCCGCTCAGACACGCGGACGGCGGACGTGGCGCCCGCCACTGCGGTCACGCCCGGGGGGCTCAGCGGGTGAGCCGGCCCGCCAGGTCGACCGCCTCGGCCAGGGTGTCCACCACGGGCACGCCGACCGGCTCCAGCTTCTCCCGGGTGTGCGAGCCGCCGGTGTACAGCACCGCCCGCGCGCCCACGCTCAGCGCCGCCAGGGCGTCGTCCGCGGCGTCGCCGATGAGGACCGTACGGGCCGGGTCCACCTGCTCGCCGAGCGCGGCCAGATGCCGCACCAGGTGCTCCGCCTTCTGCCCGCCGGCCGGGCCGCTGCGGCCGTCCACCCGCAGGAAGTGGCCGGTCAGGCCGAAGGTCTCGACCAGCGGCACCAGCTTGTCGTGCACGTACAGCGACAGCAGCGACTGACTGTGCCCGGCCGCCTGCCAGTCGGCCATCAGCTCGCGGGCGCCGTCGGTCAGCCCGCAGGACGGGCTCAGCTCGCGGTAGCGGTCGTGGAAGGCGCCGTCCAGCTCCAGCCACTCCTGCGCGGAGGGCTCCCGGCCGAGCAGCCGCTGGTAGAAGCGCGGGATCGGGATCTCGTACTGCTCCCGGTACTCCTGCAGGCTCATCGGCCCGACGCCGATGGTCGCGAACGCGGCGTTGCTCGCCCCGAGCACCGCTTCCATGTCGTGGAAGAGGGTGCCGTTCCAGTCCCAAACGATGTGAGTGCGCACGGGGAACAACGGTAACGCCGGGCACCGACGCGCCGGTAGGGCGGAACTCACGCACCCGCCCCACCCGGCTCGCCGGGCGTGCGCCCGGGGCGCCGGGGCGCACGGGCGGCCGGTGTGCCGGCTCAGGCGAACAGCGCGGGGATCTCCTGGGTCGCGAACCAGAGCAGGTCGTGGTCCTCGGCGCCGTCCACGGTGAACTGGGCGTCCTGGTCGCCCGCGTCGGCCGCGGCCACCGCCGCCACCGCGGCGGCGACGTCCGTCACCACCTCGTCGTCGGACACGTCCGCGTGCACCGCGGCCGCCTTGGCCAGCCGCACCGGGCCGGCCAGCACCACCCGGCCGAGCGAGGCCTGGTCCTGGTACTCGTCGCCGGGGAACGGCCGCACGGACGCGTCGGCCACGTCCAGCGCCACCACGACCCGGCGGCGCGGGGCGTCCGGGTCGGCGGCCAGCAGCCGCAGGGAGGACTGCGCGGCCCGGTTGAGCGCCGCGTACTCCAGTTCCTCGATGTCGTCGCTGACGTACCACTCGCGCAACGCGGGGGTCACGGCGTACGCCGCGGACTGCTCCAGGGCGCCGCCCTCGTGCGCCGCCGCCAGGCCGGTCAGGGTGGTGGGCACGTACACGCGCATCGGTGGCACTCTCCGGTTCGATCCAGCGGGCTTCGTCCAGCGGAACGGATTCTCCAGCGCCCCAAGAATAAGCTCCGCGGGGCTCCCGTGATCACCCCCGGTCCGGGCCCGGTCACCGTGCGGCCCGCAGCGCCTCCCGGCTGGTGCGCAGCGCGCATTCCAGGACGGCTCCGCGACGGGCCGGGTCCATCATGTTCGGGCCCATCACCGCCAGGTCCGCCAGGGTCGGCGCGAGCAGCCGCACCCGGACGCCCTCGGCCCGCAGCAGCGCGGCCTCGCGCAGCAGCTGCCGGGTGACGGCGCGGCGGTAGCGGCTGACCAGCTGGGCCAGTACGCCGCGCGGGCGGTCCCGGTCACGCCACTCGCGCAGCGCGGCCAGGGTGTCGCGCCCGCGTCCGGCCGCACCGGCCGCCGCGGCGCGCCCGGCCCTCGCGGGCCCGGGGTCCAGCCGCAGGGCCATCGGGGCCAGCACGTACACCTCGTCCAGGCCGCGGCCGAGCATCAGGTCGGCGTTGGTGGCCGACCAGCAGCCGCCGTCCACGTACGCCGAACCGTTCAGGCGCACCGGCGCGAACCAGCCGGGGATGGCGCAGGAGGCCATCACGGCGTCGGCGACCGCGACCGCCGGGGCGTCCGGGTCGCCGAAGACCACCCGGTGGCCGCTGCGGTAGTCCACGGCCGCCACCCGCAGCGGTGAGCCCGCCGCCGGCACCGTCGTGCCACCCGCGCCGGGGACGGCCCGCTCCACGTCCCCCTCCGGGTCCGCGACCGGGTCCGGGTCCGGATCCGGCCAGCCGGCCGGGCCGAGCAGCCCGCGCACCAGCTCGCCGACCGGGGCCAGCGAGCCGCGGCCGTGCGGCGCCATCGCCGAGACCATGGTCAGCAGCGGGTACTCGCGCGGGTGCCGGACGGCGTCGCGCAGCAGGCCCGGCGAGCCGATGCCGGCCCGCGGCCTGGGCGGCAGCGCACCGCCGACCGCGGTGTCGTAGTCGAAGGCGAGCCCGGCCAGCGGGCCGTCGGCGACCGGCAGCCCGCGCTGGTGGTCGCGCAGCTGTTCGGGGTGGACGCCGCCGGACAGCATCGCGGCGAGGATCGCGCCCGCCGAGGTGCCGAGCAGGACGTCGGCGTCGCCGGGCCGGCGCCCGGTGGCCTCCTCGACGGCGCACAGCGCGCCGACCGTCCAGGCCGCGCCGAGCATCCCGCCGCCGCCCAGCACCAGGCCCCGCCGGGGTGCGCCCCCGGCGCGCGGCGCGGCGCCCGCGACCGTCGGGGCCGGCACCGCTGCTGCTACCCGTGTCGTCGTCATTCCGCCCGCCCGTCGTCCTGGGGGCGTCGTCGGCTCCCCGCGGTTCCCGGTCAGGCTCCGATGGTGCGCGCCGGGGCGGGACGGCGCAATGCGACGCCCCGGCGCCGCCACCCGGTCCGCCCAGTCGGACCGTCCCCTTTCGAGCCGTACGAACGGCTCCCGGCCGTCAACCCGGTGCCCTCCGACAGCCGCCCCGACCCGTCACCACACTGGCCGATTCACCCGGATAGGTGAATCCGGGAGCGGGCTCCGACCGCTCCGGAAAGGCGTTGCCGCGCCACGGGCGGCGCCCCCAGCCTGGACCCGTCCGTACCCGTACCACCCCGTCGAGGAGCCACCGTGACCACCCACCCCGCCACCCGCCCGCCCCGCCGCCCGCGCACCGTCGGCGGCGCCTGCGACCCGGCCGGGCGCCACCCCCGGCACCCACGCACCGCCTGCGCCGGCGCCGGCGCCCCCACCGCCGACCCCCGGGCGCTGGCCTCCCGCTTCGCCCACCAGCTGGTCGAGGTGCTCACCGGCGCGCGGCCCTCCGGGCAACTGATGCGGCACACCAGCCTGGACGGCTACGGGCAGCTCGCCTCGCTGGTCCGGACGGGCGCGCTGCGCCGCGGCGGGGCCGCCGACCGGCCCCGGCTCGGCCCGGTGCACGACCGCTCGCCCTCGCCCGACGCGGTCGAGGCCTGCGTCCGGGTCGACCTGGGTCGCCGGCACCACATGGTGGCCTTCCGGCTGGAGCAGCGCGGCCCGGCCGGGCAGTGGCAGTGCACCGCCGTGGAGGCCCGGTGACCGCACGCGACCGGGGGACGGCGCAGGGCGCCGCCCCCGTCCGGGAGCGGCGCCCTGTGCGGCGTCCTGCCTGGTGTCCCGCGGCCCCTGCGGGCCGCGCGGCCGGCTCAGGCCTTGCGGCGGCGGCCCTTGGCCGACTTGGCGGCCTTGCGGCGCTCGGCGCGGGTCATCCCGTCGCCCTCGTCCTCCGGCGCGAGGTCCTCGAAGTCGCCCTCGACCACACCGCCGCCGACCTCCTCCGAGGGGGCCGTGTAGTGCAGCCGCTGCGGCTTCGGGGCCTCCAGGCCCTTGGCCTTGATCTCCGGGCGGGCGGCGTCCTTCTCCAGCTTGTCGAGCACCACCTGGGCGTCCTCGACCGGGACCTCCTCGACCTGCTGCTCGACCTGGACCTCCAGGTTGAACAGGTAGCCGACGGACTCCTCCTTGATACCCTCCATCATCGCGGTGAACATGTCGAAGCCCTCGCGCTGGTACTCGACCAGCGGGTCGCGCTGCGCCATGGCCCGCAGGCCGATGCCCTCCTGGAGGTAGTCCATCTCGTAGAGGTGCTCGCGCCAGCGGCGGTCCAGCACCGACAGCACGACCCGGCGCTCCAGCTCGCGCATGATCTCCTCGCCGAGCTGGTCCTCACGGGCGCCGTACTGCGCCTGGATGTCCTCCTGGACGACCTTGACCAGGAACTCGGGGGTCAGGCCGGCCGGACCGCCGACCTCCTCCTCCAGCTCCGCCAGGTCCAGGGCGACCGGGTAGAGCTGCTTGAGCGCGGTCCAGAGCTTGTCCAGGTCCCAGTCGTCCTCGAAGCCCTCGCCGGTGGCCGCCTTGACGTAGGCCTCGACGGTGTCGTCCATGAAGTGGCCGACCTGCTCCTGCAGGTCCTCGCCCTCCAGCACGCGGCGGCGCTCGCCGTAGATGACCTCGCGCTGGCGGTTGAGCACCTCGTCGTACTTGAGGACGTTCTTGCGGATCTCGAAGTTCTGCTGCTCGACCTGGGTCTGCGCGGAGGCGATCGCGCGGGTGACCATCTTGGACTCGATCGGCACGTCCTCGGGCACGTTGGCCATCGAGAGCACGCGCTCGACCATGCCGGCCTTGAACAGGCGCATCAGGTCGTCGCCCAGCGACAGGTAGAAGCGGGACTCGCCCGGGTCGCCCTGACGGCCGGAGCGGCCGCGCAGCTGGTTGTCGATCCGGCGGGACTCGTGCCGCTCGGTGCCGAGGACGTAGAGGCCGCCGGCCTCCTTGACCTCGTCCTGCTCGGCCTTGACCGAGACCTTGGCCTTCTCCAGGGCGGCCGGGAAGGAGGCCTCGTACTCGTCCGGGGTGTCGGTCGGGGTAAGCCCGCGCTGCGCCAGCTCGGCGGCGGCCAGGTGGTCGGCGTTGCCGCCCAGCATGATGTCGGTGCCGCGGCCGGCCATGTTGGTGGCGACGGTCACGGCGCCCTTGCGGCCGGCCTGCGCGACGATCTGCGCCTCGCGCTCGTGGTGCTTGGCGTTCAGCACCTCGTGCGGGATGCCGCGCTTGCGCAGCTCCTGCGACAGGTACTCGGACTTCTCGACCGACACGGTGCCGACCAGCACCGGCTGGCCCTTCTCGTGCTTCTCGGCGATGTCCTCGACCACGGCGGCGAACTTGGCCGGCTCCGACTTGTAGATCAGGTCGGGCTGGTCGATGCGCAGCGGCGTCTTGTTGGTCGGGATCGGCACCACGCCGAGCTTGTAGATCTGGTGGAACTCGGCGGCCTCGGTGGTGCCGGTACCGGTCATGCCCGCGAGCTTGCTGTACAGGCGGAAGAAGTTCTGCAGGGTGATGGTGGCCAGGGTCTGGTTCTCGTTCTGGACCTCCACCCCCTCCTTGGCCTCGATCGCCTGGTGCATGCCCTCGTTGTAGCGGCGGCCGGCCAGGATGCGGCCGGTGTGTTCGTCGACGATCATGACTTCGCCGTTCATGACGACGTAGTCCTTGTCCGCCTTGTACAGCTCCTTGGCCTTGATGGCGTTGTTCAGGAAGCCGACCAGCGGGGTGTTCACCGACTCGTAGAGGTTGTCGATGCCGAGGTAGTCCTCGACCCGGCTGACGCCGTCCTCCAGGATGCCGACGGTGCGCTTCTTCTCGTCGACCTCGTAGTCGCGGTCGATCTTCAGGCGCTGCACCAGCTTGGCGAAGTCGGCGTACCACTTGGTCGCCTGGTCGGCCGGGCCGGAGATGATCAGCGGGGTGCGGGCCTCGTCGATGAGGATCGAGTCGACCTCGTCGACGACCGCGAAGTTGTGGCCGCGCTGGACGAGTTCGTCCTTCGACCAGGCCATGTTGTCGCGCAGGTAGTCGAAGCCGAACTCGTTGTTGGTGCCGTACGTGATGTCCATCCCGTACTGGACCTTGCGCTCGGCGGGCGTCATGTTCCCGAGGATCACGCCGACTTCGAGACCGAGGAAGCGGTGCACCCGGCCCATCCACTCCGAGTCGCGCTCGGCGAGGTAGTCGTTGACGGTGATCAGGTGGACGCCCTTGCCGGTCAGCGCGTTCAGGTACGCCGGGAGGGTGCCGACGAGGGTCTTGCCCTCACCGGTGCGCATCTCGGCGACGTACCCGTGGTGCAGGGCCGCGCCACCCATGAGCTGGACGTCGTAGTGCCGCTGGCCGAGCACGCGCTTGGCGGCCTCGCGGACGGTGGCGAACGCCTCGGGGAGGATGTCGTCCAGGCTCTCGCCGTCCGCGATCCGCTGCTTGTACTCGTCGGTCAGCGCGCGCAGCTCGGCGTCGGTGAGGTTGACGAAGTCCTCTTCGATGGAGTTGACCTGGGCAGCAATCCGCTGCAGCTTGCGAAGGATCTTGCCCTCGCCGGCGCGCAGGATCTTGTCGAAGACGGACACTTGAGCGGGCTCCTTGCCTGTATTGGCACTGGACGACTGCACGGGGGGTCCACCCCACCGCACGGGCCATCGTATGCGAGGAGTCCAATGCCCCGGGAGGTGCGTCAGCACGGTATTCCCGTGTCACCCGCGCGAGCACATGACCCGATAGCACCGTCCACCGGGACAAAAGGGTCGGCAGGTCCAGGAGTTGGCCGCATATTCGGATGCCCGCTTTCCGTGCACGGCGGAATAATCCGTTCATGGCGGAAACCCTCACCGAACCGGTCACCCTCACCACCGAGCGCCTCGTCCTGCGGGCCCCGCGGGAATCGGACGTCGACACCGTCTTCGCTGCCTGCCAGGACCCGGAGATCCAGCGCTGGACGGTGGTTCCCTCTCCGTACCGGCGCGAGGACGCGGAGTTCTTCGTACGCGATCTCGCCACCGAGGGCTGGCGCACCGGCGCGAACCGGATCTGGTGCGTGTTCGAGCGCGGATCCGGCGCCCTGGTCGGTTCCCAGGGGCTGGTCCTGCGCGAGAACGACCCGGGCTGCGCCGAGATCGGCTGGTGGGCCGTGAAGGAGTTCCGCGGCCGCGGCTACACGACCGAGGCCGCCCGAGCGGTCTCCCGCTTCGGTCTGCGCGAGCTCGGCCTGCGCCGCCTGGAGTGGCAGGCCTACGTCGGCAACGACGGCTCCCGCGCGGTCGCCGAGCGGGCCGGCTACCGCTTCGAGGGCACGCTGCGCTCGTACGCCGAGCAGCGCGGCGTCTTCCACGACGCCTGGGTCGCCTCGCTGCTGCCCTCCGACCTGGGCTGAGGACGGGCCCGGGGCCGCTGTCGGTGCCCCGGACTACGCTCGCCGGCATGACCGCCGCAGCCGCGCCCAGCACCCCCGTCACCGTCCTGAGCGCCGACGAAGCCCGCCGGATCGCCCTGCGCGCCCAGGGGCTGCTCGGCGCGCCCGACCGCCGGGCCGGGGTGCGCGGGGTGCTGCGGCACCTGGGCGCCGTCCAGCTGGACACCATCTCGGTGCTCGCCCGTTCCCACGAGCTGGTGCCGTACGCCCGCCTCGGCGCGGTCGGCCGCCCGGCGGTCGAGGCGGCGTACTGGGGCGGCGGCACGAGCTTCGAGTACTGGTCGCACGCGGCCTGCGTCCTGCCGGTCGAGGAGTGGCCGCTGTTCGCCTTCCGGCGCCGCCACTACCGCGCCCGCGGCCACCTGTGGGGAGGCCACCAGGTCACGCCCGAGACCTACCGCCTGGTGCTCGACAAGCTGCGCGCCGAGGGACCGTTGACCTCGACCGAGCTGGGCGGCGCCAAGAAGACCGCCGAGTGGTGGGACTGGTCCGACACCAAGATCGCGGTCGAACGGGCGCTGGCCTTCGGCGACGTGGTCTGCACCGAGCGCCGGAGCTGGAAGCGGGTCTACGCGCTGGCCGAACAGGCCGTCCCGGACGCGCTGTTCGGCCAGGAGCCGTCGGACGAGGAGTGCGTGCGCACGCTGGTCGGCCAGGCCGGCGCCGCACTCGGGGTGGCCACCCGGGCCGACCTCCAGGACTACCACCGTCTGCGCGCCGAGCAGTTGGACGCGGTGCTCGCCGACTCCGGGCTCGTCCCGGTCGAGGTGGCCGGCTGGGGCCCGGACGGCGCCGCGGCCCCCGCCTGGGCCGACCCGGCCGCCCTGGCCACCACCCCGCGCGGGCGCCACCGCACCACGCTGCTCTCGCCGTTCGACTCGCTGGTCTGGGACCGCCCGCGGACGGAGCGGATCTTCGCCATGGAGCACCGGCTGGAGGCCTACACCCCCAAGCACAAGCGGGTGCACGGCTACTTCGCGATGCCGCTGCTGGCCGGCGGCCGGCTGGTCGGCCGGGTCGACCCGGCCCGCGAGGGCCGCACCCTGGTCGCCCGGCAGATCTCGCTCACCGGGGACCGGGGGCGGGACGCCCGGTACGTCGAGCCGCTGGCGACGGCCCTGCGCGAGGCGGCCTCCTGGGTCGGCTGCGACACCGTGCGGGTCGGGGCGCTGCACGACGAGCGGCTGCGCCCGGCCCTGGAGAAGCTGCTGGCGTGAGCGCGGCCGGCTCACCCTATTTCGAGGATCTTCTCCCGCATCGCGTACACCACCGCCTCCATCCTGGAATGCAGTTGGAGCTTCTCCAGGATGTTGCGCACGTGGTTCTTCACGGTGTTCTCGCTGATGAACAGCTCCTTGGCGATCTCCCGGTTGTTCATCCCGGTCGCCACCAGCTTGAGCACCTCCAGCTCCCGGTCGGTGAGCCGGGGCGCGGGCACCAGGTCCCGGTCGTCGGAACGTCGCTGGATCATCGACTTGAACTCGGTGAGCAGCTTGGAGGCCATCGACGGGCTGATCTGCGACTGCCCGTCGGCGACCGCGCGGATCGCCGTGGCGACCTCGTCGGTGGAGATCTCCTTGAGCAGGTAGCCGGTGGCCCCCGCCTTGATCGCCTCGTAGAGGTCGGCCTCCTCGTCGCTTATCGTCAGCATGATGATCTTGGTGCTGGGTGCCACGTCCTTGATCGCCGTGCAGGCCTCGATCCCGCTGCGCCGCGGCATCCGGACGTCCATCAGGATGATGTCCGGCAGCAGGTCGGCGGCCTTCAGCACCGCCTCGGCGCCGTCCCCCGCCTCGCCGACGACCTTGATGTCCTGCTCCTCGGCGAGGACGATCTCCAGCCCCCGCCGGAACAGGGCGTGGTCGTCCACCACCAGCACACGGATCGGCTCACCCCGGCGCGGCGCGTACGCGGGCTCCTCCTCCGGCCCCAACGGCAGCCCGGGCCCAGCCGCGGGCCCCAGCCCGAAGTGATCCCCCATCCGCTCCTCCCCCTTCGCGGGTCGTCGTGCGCCAATCATTCCACGCCCGGCAGCCGCCGAGGTCACCCTCCGGCACCGATTCCCCCGCATCGGGTGACCCCGGCCCCGGACCCGACCGCGTTCGAACCACCCCGCCCCCGGAACGCCGGTGACCCCGGCGGTCGCTGCCACCGGGGTCACCCCTCCATCACCGCTCGAACGGTCAGTCCTCGTCGTCGGCCTCGCCGATCGCGCCGCCCGCGCCACTGCCCGGCCCGGCCTGCAGGTCCGTCTGCAGGTGGATGACACCGTAGTTGTAGCCGTGCCGGCGGTAGACGACGCTGGGCAGGCCGCTGTCCTTCTCCACGAAGAGGTAGAAGTCGTGGCCGACCAGTTCCATCTCGTAGAGCGCCTGGTCCAGCGCCATGGGGGCGGCCGGGTGCGTCTTCTCCCGGACCACCAGCGGGCCTTCGCCCTCCACTTCCAGGGATCCCATCATGGTCTTGCGGACGGCGCCGTTGGTCCCGCCCTCCAGCGTCGACGGCTCCGGCAGCGCGGCCAGGGCCGCGGTCGCCTCGGCGACGCTGATGGGGGTGCGGCCGTTCGCGCCGCCCTTGTGCACCCGGCGCCGGTCTGCGGACTTGCGCAGCTGCGCGTCGAGCTTCGCCGAAGCCAGGTCGAGCGCCGCGTACGGGTCGGCGGCGGCGGCTTCGGCCCGGATCACCGGCCCACGGGTACGGAGAGTGATCTCCACCCGCTCCGACCGGTCGGCCTGCCGCGGGTTGTGCTCCTTGGACACCTCGACGTCGAGGCTGATCACCTTGCCGTCGAACTTCTGGACCTTCTCCAGCTTCTCGGCCACGTGCTCGCGGAACCTCTTGGGCACCTCGGTCTTGCGGCCCTTGACGACGATGTCCACGCAGAACTCCGATCCCTCGTGCTGACGCCGATCCGGGTGCTACCGGATCGGGCTGAGACCCAGCTGGACCAGCCCATCCACTGCCGGCCCCCCGCCCCGCCGCCAGCGGCGGAAACGACTGGCCCTCACCTCACTTCCTCCCCACCAGGGACGGTTGAAACCCCCTGGAGCCTCATCGAACACCTCACAGGGGGTTTTCGCCTCCCCAGGCGAGAAACGGGGTATGACCCGATACTGCGAGCGGGCGGTCAAGCTGTTGCACCCTGTCTACCCTCCCACGAGTGAAGTATCGGTAAATACCTGGACAACACCCCCCATACGGCGGATCCTTTGCTCACTCCCCGTGCCTGCCGCCGCCAGGAGCAGCCGTGCCACCGCACCCCTCACCCCCTCGCCCACCGTCCGGCCACGGACCGTTCGGCCACGCACTGGCCGGGCTGCTGGACGTCCTGCTCCCCGCGAACTGCGCCGGCTGCGGCAGTGAACGCACCCAGCTCTGCCCGGCCTGCCGGCACGTCCTGGCCACCGCGCGGCCCGGCCCCACCCTGCTGCCCTGGGCGCACGCCGCAGCCCCCTACGGCGACCCGGTCCGGCAGTTGCTGCTCGCCCACAAGGAACGCGGCGCACTCCGACTGGCCGGCCCGCTCGGCGAGGCCCTCGGCCGGGCCGTGTGCTCCGCCCTGGGAGCGCGGGCCGGCACCGCGCCGCTGCTGCTGGTGCCGATGCCCTCGGCCCGCGCGGCCGTCCGCGCCCGCGGCCACGACCCGACGCTGCGACTGGCCGGGGCCGCCGCCCGCTCGCTGCGCCGGGCCGGCCTGGACGCCCGGGCCGCGGCGCTGCTGCGGCACGCCCGCCCGGTCGCCGACCAGACCGGGCTGAACGCGGCGGAGCGGCGCCGCAACCTGCACGGCGCGCTCACCGTGCTGCCGCGCGCCCGGGCGGGCCTGGCGGGCCGTCACCCCGTCCTGGTGGACGACCTGGTGACCACCGGGGCCAGCCTCGCCGAGGCTGCCCGGGCGCTGGCCGACGCCGGCCTGCCGGCCCGGGCCGGCGCCGCGGTCGCGGCCACCTCGATGCGCCCGGCGGGCTGACCGCCACCGGCGCGCCGCCCCGCGGGCAGCACGCCGGACCCGGTGTCAGCCCGCGCGGACGGTCCGTCCGCCCCTCCCGACCGGGCGTCAGCCCGCGTAGAAGAAGGACCGCGGCTTGTCGACCAGCGGGGCCTCCCGCCACTGGTTGTTGACCAGCCGGTAGGCCTTGAGCTCGCTCGGCTTGCCGTCCGCCTGCTTGACCTCCGCCATCGCGAGGACCGGCGGCGCCTGGGTCAGGCTGTCCGCCCGGGATTCCGAGGCCGCGACGGTCATCATGCTGTCGGCGCTCTGCAGTTGGGTGTCGGTGCTCTGCGAGCCGTCGGTGCTGATGAAGTAGAGCTGCTGGGTCCGGTCGGCCTCCTTGCCGAGCACCAGCAGCTGGTCGGCGTCCGCCCAGGAAACCGAGGCGACGTCGGTGAGCGTGGGGGCGGCCCGGCGCAGCCCGGTGATCTTCACCGTCGGCGCCTGCGGGGTGCCGCCGTGCACCACCAGGCCGAACATCAGCGAGCGGATGGCCACGCCCGGGGTCTTGACCACCAGGGCGACCCGGACGCCGTCCGAGGAGATCTTCAGCGCCTGCACGGTCTGCCCGGTCAGCCCCTCGACCGGCACGGTGTACGACTTGTTGCCGCGCACCATCACGACGCGCTGCCCCTGCTGGTTGCGGTCCACCACCCAGAGGTCGCCGCGGCCGTCCCAGCTGGGCGAGGCGAAGCCGTCCTCCTTGTCGCCCGACTTCGCCGTCGAGCTGAGCACCGGCTCGCCCAGGGCGACCGCCGCGTCCGTCAGCTGCACCGAGTAGACCTGGTGGCCGTCCTCGCTGATCACGGCGGCCTGGGCGCCGCCCCGGCTGACCGCGACGGCGCCGAGCGGCGGCTTGGTGTTCGACTGCGGCTTGCCGAGGACGCCGCGGACCGGGTCGCCGGCACGCCCCTCGTCGGTCGCCACCAGGGAGCCGTCGGCGCGCTGGTAGTACTGCGTCGCGGCCGTCGATCCGGCCAGGGCCCCGGGGCCGGTGGCCGGCACGTCCGTGCGGCTGGCGGTGCAGGAGCCGCGCTGCCCCTTCAGTTCCAGCCGCTCGACCTGCCCCTTGCCCTGGTCGGCGAGGGTGTAGAAGAGCTGGGTCGCCATCCGCCGGCAGGCCATCGGCTCGCTGACGTCGGCGCCGCCGAGCTGCACGTGGGCGACCCGGCCGTCGTCGATGGTCACCCGGTCGACCCGGGCGGCGTTCGGGAAGGCCGTGCGGACCACCGGCGAGAGCCAGGTGGAGGGCCCGTCGGCCACCGCCTGGGCTGCCGAGGTCAGCGGGTCTATTCGGCGCCGCAGGTAGATCGGGTCGGCGACCAGCACCTCCTGGCCGACGTTCCCCGAGGCCACCGCGGACGGGTCCGGCGAGGTGTAGAAGAACCGCTCGACCTGGCGGAAGCTGTTCCGGAAGTTGGTCTCGTTCATGATCACGCCGGACGGCAGCTTGTCGATCCGCCACTCGCCGTCCTTCTCCCGGACGAAGGTGAAGTCGGACGAGACGTTGTTGTTCTGCCCGGCCACCGGCAGGTACGAGTGCTTGTCGTCGACGCTGGCGACCAGTTGCCCGCTGACCGTCACCGTCACCGGGTCCAGGCCGTCCGCGTTGGTGACGTCCTGGCCGCCCGGGATGGTGGTGGACGAGAGCACCCGGATCCCGGCCTCCGGCTTCCAGGCCGCGGCGGCGCCCTCGGTGAGGTACTTGCGCGCCGTCTCGTACCCCTCGTCGGCGGTCACCGCGTCCAGGAAGCCGGTCAGCAGCTCGTGCGGCTTGGCTCCCTTGCCGGGTGCCACCGGGTAGACCCTGGCCTGCAGGTTCTTGTCCGCCGAGCCCTGGGACAGCTCCACCTTGGTGATGCCGCCGGAGTCCGGCATGGCGGCGCAGCCGCTCGCCAGCAGGGCGAGCAGCGCGCCGGTCACCGCGAGGCGCCGCGGCTCAGTCCTGTTGCTCGTCCCTCGCACGATGCGACCCCTCCAGGTCCGTCCCACCCATCACGTCCGGCTCAGCCGTCCGCTGTGCCACCGACGGCCGTCCGGGCGTCGGGTCCACCATGACCTGGGCGCCGGTCGCCCCGTACCCGGCACCCGCCGTCCGCACGTCCGAGGGGTCCGTACGCGGCCCCTCGGGCAGTCGGCGCTGGCCGAGGCCGGGGCCGATGTTCAGCACCCCACCGAGCCCGCTGCCGAGGCCGGCACCGAGACCGAGGCCGTCCGGCGCCTCCGTCGGCTCCTCGGCGACGGTCATCGCCGTCGAGCCGACCGGGCTGATCGCCCGCCGGTACGGCGTCCCGTACGTGCCCAGGCCCCGGTTGTTGCGGGAGTCCTCCGGCTCCAGCCGGAAGGGCGCCCGGGAGATCTCGCCGCCGCGGGTGCGCGGCAGGGTCAGCCGGAAGTGCGAGCCGCCGCCGGGCTCGCCCCAGGCCTGGAGCCAGCCGCCGTGCAGGTGGGCGTCCTCGACGGCGATGGACAGGCCGAGGCCGGTGCCTCCGGTGGTCCGCACCCGGGACGGGTCGGCCCGCCAGAAGCGGTGGAACACCCGGGACGCCTCGCCCGGCTTGAGGCCGATGCCGTAGTCGCGCACGCCGACCGCGACCGCGCCGTCCGCCGAGCCCAGCCGGACCACCACGTCGCGGCCCTCGCCGTGCTCCAGCGCGTTGACGACCAGGTTGCGCAGGATGCGCTCGATCCGGCGGGAGTCGACCTCGGCCAGCACCGGCTCGCCGTCGCCGCGGATCACCACGGCGCTGCCCTTGGCCTCGGCGAGCGGTTCGGCGGCCTCGACCACCCGGCCGACGATCTCTCGCAGGTCGACCGGCTCGGCGTCCAGGATCGCGGCGCCGGCGTCGAACCGGCTGATCTCCAGCAGGTCGGCGAGCAGCGACTCGAAGCGGTCCAGCTGGCCCTGCAGCAGCTCCGCGGAGCGGGCGGCCATCGGGTCCAGGTCCTCGCGGCTGTCGTAGATGAGGTCGGCGGCCATGCGCACCGTGGTCAGCGGGGTGCGCAGCTCGTGCGAGACGTCCGAGACGAAGCGCCGCTGCACCCGGGACAGCTCCTCCAGCTGGCGGATCTGCGCCTGCAGGGCGTTGGCCATCCGGTTGAACGATTCCCCGAGGCGGGCGATGTCGTCCGTCCCGGTCACCTTCATCCGCTCTTCCAGGTGCCCGTCGGCAAGCCGCTCGGAGATCCCGGCGGCCATCCGGACCGGGGTGACCACCTGGCGCACCACGACCCAGGCGATGCCGCCCATCAGGATCACCACGAACACGCCGGCGGTCGCCAGGGTGCCGGTGACCAGGTTGAGGGTGTCGGTCTCCTGGCCGAAGGAGAACACGTAGAACATCTGGTAGCTGTTGCCGGCCGCGGCCGGACCGATGAACTGCATGCCGAGGGCCAGCCCGGGCTCGGTCTTCCCGCCGCTCTCGGGCGAGCGGTGGATCCGGGTCGGCTGGTCGAACATCTGGCCGGGCTCGGAGGCGAGCTTGGCCCGCAGGGCGTCCGGGATGCTGCTGGGCTGGATGTCACCGGAGTAGCGCGGCGCGAAGCCGGCGGTGTCCGGGACGACGGCGCCGCTGCCGGGGGCCATCGCGATCACCGAGTAGACGGTCTGCCCGCTCCCGGCGAGGTCGTTGACCTGCCGCAGCAGCCAGGTGCCGGTCTCGTCGACGGTCGGGTCGGCGGTGCCCCGCAGCTTCTGGTCCCTGGCCTCGTCGATCTTCTTCTGCTCGACCTGGAAGCCGATCCTGGCCTGCGCCCGGGCGGCGTCCATCTTGGTGTCGAGCAGGCCGGTGCGCACCTGCGCCACCACGACCACGCCCAGCACCAGGACCACCGCGATGGACGCCAGCAGGGACACCGCGACCACGCGCAGCTGGATCGACCGCCGGTACAGCGCGGACACCCGGTGCACGGGACGGCGCAGCTGACGCTTGGCCAGCCCGACGACGCCGGAGGGGCGCCGACGGCGGGTGGTCGAACTCAGTACGTCCCCGCGCACGGCTCCGGCCCCGTCGGTCGCGGTACCCGACGGGGTCTCGTCAGCCCGGTCCGTCACGTCAGCTGGGTCCGGCCTTGTAGCCGACGCCGCGGACGGTCACCACGATCTCGGGGCGCTCCGGGTCCTTCTCGATCTTGGAGCGGAGGCGCTGTACGTGGACGTTGACCAGGCGGGTGTCCGCCGCGTGGCGGTAGCCCCAGACCTGCTCCAGCAGCACCTCGCGGGTGAACACCTGCCAGGGCTTGCGGGCCAGCGCGACCAGCAGGTCGAACTCCAGCGGGGTCAGCGGGATGCCCCGGCCGTCCCGCTTCACCGAGTGGCCGGCCACATCGATCACCAGATCGCCGATGGTCAGCTGCTCGGGTGTCGGCTCCTCGGCGCGGCGCAGCCGCGCACGGACCCGGGCCACCAGCTCCTTGGGCTTGAACGGCTTGGTGACGTAGTCGTCGGCACCCGATTCCAGGCCCACCACCACGTCGACCGTGTCGGTCTTGGCGGTCAGCATGACGATCGGAATCCCGGATTCCGCCCGGATCTGCCTGCAGACGTCGATGCCGTCCCGACCGGGCAGCATCAAGTCGAGCAGGACCAGATCGGGCTTGGTCTCCCGGAACGCGGCTAGCGCCTTGTCCCCATCCGCGACGAAAAACGGCTCAAAACCCTCACCACGCAGCACGATGCCGAGCATCTCGGCCAGTGCGGAGTCGTCATCAACGACGAGGACGCGTCCCTTCATGCGTCCATCCTCTCATTACCGGATTGTGACCTGCCGCACAGCAGTGCCATTGCTCCAGAACGGCCAACTTCCCCCACCGGCGCATTCCGGCCATACCGGGCGAATGACCACGGCCCGAGCGCCTCCGAACCGTCCGCGGCCCACCGCCCGACCCACCGTGACCGCCCGTTGCCGATCAGCAACCGGATCCCCATGGGGCCTCCTGCGGCCCCATGGCACGATTGGCGCTGCGTGCGGGCGGAAGATCCGTCCGGAGCCGCGCCCACGACGCCCCTCCGAGGAGCAGTGATGACCGACACTCCGGGCTGGGCCTCGCCCAGCTCGTCCGAGCCACCCCGCGACGGCGTCCGGCCCCCGGCCGACGCGCCCGCCGCCGTGCCCGGGCCGTCGGCACCACCGCAGGCCACCCCCGGCTGGACCGGCCAGCCGGGCCAGTACGGCCAGTACGACCGGCCCCAGTGGGGCCAGCAGCCCCCCGGCGGCCGGCACCCCCACGGCTGGGGCGCACCGCAGAGCCCCAGGCCCGGCGTCATCCCGCTGCGCCCGCTCGGCGTCGGCGAGCTGCTCGACGGCGCCGTCGGCACCGTCCGCCGGCACTGGCGGACCGTCCTCGCCCTCTCCCTCGGCATCGCCGTGGTCGCCCAGGCCGGAGCCGTCCTGGTGGACCTCCTGGTCAGGGGCAAGACCGGCGCCGCCACCCAGACCCTGCGCCTGGTCGCCGCCCTGCCGCTGCAGTTGCTGCTCGACGTGCTCGCCGCCGCGCTCCTCACCATCGTCGTCAGCCGCGCCGTCCTCGGCCGCTCCGCGACCGCCGGGGAAGCCTGGCGCGACGCCCGGCCGCGGATCCTGCAGCTGCTCGGGCTCACCCTGCTCACCGTCCTGATGGGCCCCGGCGTGGCCCTGCTCGGCTTCGCCCCGCTGATCGGTTACGGCGCCGGCGGCGCCGACGAGCCCGCGACCACCGCGCTGCTCTTCCTCGTCGGCCTGCTGGCCCTGCCCGTCGCCGCCTGGCTGTGGGTCCGCTACAGCCTGGCCGCCCCCGCGCTGATGCTGGAGAAGCAGGGCGTGGCCACGGCACTGTCGCGCTCGCGGCGCCTGGTCCGCGGCTCCTGGTGGCGGATCTTCGGCATCACCCTGCTGAGCAAGGTGCTGTCGCTGGTCGTCGCGGTGGTCATCGCCGTCCCGTTCCGCTTCATCGGCCTGATGCTCGGCTTCGAGACCCTCGACCCGAACGGCCTGACCGGCACGAGCCACCAGGGCGTCGCGATGATGGTCGTCATGGCGGTCGCCGGGATCATCGCCGGCACCCTCACCACCCCCTTCATGGCGGCCGTCGGCGTGCTGCTCTACGTCGACCAGCGGATCCGTCGCGAAGCCCTGGACATCGAGCTCGCCCGAGCCGCCGGTCTGCCCGAGTACGGCGGCACCGGCTGGGGCGAGCCCAGCGACCAGACCCCGGCGAGGCGCTGAACCGGATGCCTAGTTGGGGGGACAGGCTCCTCGCCGCGGGCGGCGCCCCGGTCACCGTCCCGCGCGATCCCGCGCGCGACGCCGCCCGGGACGAGCTGCTCAACGCCGAGTACCACAAGAACGACCCGTCGATCCTGCAGCGGGCCGTGGACTGGTTCTGGGACCACGTCTCCGGCGCGCTCGGCAGCATCTCCGGCGACGGCACGAGCGGCACCACCGGCCTGGTGCTCTTCCTGGTCGTCGCGGTGCTGATCGGCGCCGCGCTCTGGTGGCGCCTCGGCGCGCCCGGGCGCGCCGCCCGCACCACCGGGGACGTGTACGGGGTCGAGGGCCCGCGCAGCGCCGCGCAGTACCGGGCGGACGCCGCCGGGCACGCCGCCGCCGGGCGCTGGGCCGACGCCGTCCGCGAGCAGATGCGGGCCCTCGTCCGGGGCCTGGAGGAGCGCACCCTGCTCGACTCCCGCCCCGGCCGCACCGCGGACGAGGCCGCCGACGAGGCAGGCCGGGCGCTGCCCGAGCACGCCGCCGCACTGCACGCGGCCGCCCGCACCTTCGACGACATCACGTACGGCGAGCGCACCGCCGACCAGGCCGCGTACCGCCTGCTGCACGAGCTCGACCGGACGCTGGAGCGCACCCGCCCGGTGCTCACGCCCGGCGCGGCGGCCCCCGCCGCGTCCGCTTCGACCCCGCCCCAGGCCCCGGGAGGAACGGCATGACCGCCACCGCCCCCGCGCCGTCGCCCGCGGCCGAGGCGCCGGCCGGCGCCGCCCCGACCAGCCTCGCCCCCACGGCCCGCGGCCTGTGGCGCCGGGCCCGCTGGTACCTGGCCTTCCTCGCCGCCCTGCTGATCGGCGCCGTCGCCGTGACCTCCCTCGGCCAGGACCACCGGTACCCGCCGCTCGACCCCCGCTCGTACGACGCCGACGGCGCCCACGCCGTCGTCACGCTGCTCGAACAGCAGGGCCTCAAGGCCGAGTTCACCACCGACCCGACCGGCAGCCCGGCCGGCCCCGACACACTCGTGCTGCCCGAACCGGACCTGCTCGACCCCGCCCAGCTGCGCGCCGTCGCGGCCGCCGGACACCGGAGGCTGGTCCTGATCGCCCCGGGCCCGACCGCACTCACCGCGCTCGCCCCCGGCATCCGGCCGTCCGAGGACGGCGGCGGCTACGCCTCCGTCCGCAGCACCACCGCGGACTGCCCGCTCATCGAGGCCACCCGGGCCGGCAGTGCCCACCTGGGCGGCATGCTCTACACCAGCGGCAGCCGCGGCCAGGGCTGCTACCCGCGCGGCCACGGCTACCCGCTGGTCAGCACCCCGGCCGGCGCCGGCGACGTCATCGTGCTCGGCAGCGGCGCGTTCCTGCAGAACGAGAAGCTCGCCACCGACGGCGACGCGTCCCTCGCCCTCGGCCTGCTCGGCTCGCAGCCGCACCTCACCTGGCACCTGCCGGACTACACCGCCCCGCTCGCCGAGGGCGCCGGCCACAAGACCCTTGAGGACTTCATCCCGAGCGGCTGGCACTGGGCCTACTACCAACTCGTGGTCGCCGCCGTGCTCGCCGCCCTCTGGCGCGGCCGCCGGCTCGGCCCGGTGGTCAGCGAGGCCCTGCCCGTGGTGGTCCGCGCCTCCGAGACCACCGAGGGTCGTGCCCGTCTCTACCGGCGGGCCAGGGCCCGCGGCCACGCCGCCGAGGCCCTGCGCGGCGCGACCGCCCACCGCCTCGCCCCGGCCCTGGGCGTCCCGCTCCGGGCCGGCGCACCCGACACCGACGCACTCTGCGCGGCCGTGGCCGACCGGCTCCCCGGCCGGCCCGCCGGGGACGTCCGGGCCCTGCTGTTCGGCCCGCCCCCGACCGACGACGCCGCACTGCTGCGGCTCGCCGACGACCTCGACGCCCTCGAAAGGCAGGTTCGGAACCCGTGACCGACCAGGCAACCGCCCAGCTCCGCGCCGTCCCCGCCCCGGCGGCCGCCACCCCCGGCAGCACCGACCCGCGGGCCGCGCTGACCGCCCTGCGCGCCGAGATCGGCAAGGCCGTGGTCGGTCAGGACGCCGCCGTCACCGGCCTGGTGGTCGCACTCCTGTGCGGCGGCCACGTCCTGCTGGAGGGCGTCCCCGGCGTCGCCAAGACCCTGCTGATCCGCACCCTCTCCACCGCGCTCAGCCTGGAGACCAAGCGCATCCAGTTCACCCCCGACCTGATGCCGGGCGACGTCACCGGCTCGCTCGTCTACGACGCCCGCACCTCCGAGTTCTCCTTCCAGCCCGGCCCGGTCTTCACCAACCTGCTGCTCGCCGACGAGA
The DNA here is from genome assembly GCF_042735125.1 of Kitasatospora sp. NPDC059599. Taxonomy (NCBI): domain Bacteria; kingdom Bacillati; phylum Actinomycetota; class Actinomycetes; order Kitasatosporales; family Streptomycetaceae; genus Kitasatospora; species Kitasatospora sp. NPDC059599. The sequence goes on from NZ_JBHWCL010000114.1 coordinate 27,536, forward strand.
TCAACCGCACCCCGCCGAAGACCCAGGCCGCCCTGCTGGAGGCCATGGAGGAGCGCCAGGTCACGGTCGACGGCGAGCCGCGCGCGCTGCCCGTGCCGTTCATGGTCGCCGCGACCCAGAACCCGGTCGAGTACGAGGGCACCTACCCGCTGCCCGAGGCCCAGCTGGACCGCTTCCTGCTCAAGCTGATCCTGCCGCTGCCCGACCGCGACCAGGAGTTCCAGGTCCTTTCCCGGCACGCCGCCGGCTTCGACCCCCGCGACCTCGCCGCGGCCGGCGTCCGCCCGGTCGCCGGGCCCGAGCACCTCGCCGCCGCCCGTGAGCAGATCGCCAAACTGACCGTCTCCCCCGGGGTCCTCGCCTACATCGTCGACCTCTGCCGCGCCACCCGGCAGTCCCCGTCGCTGTCCATCGGCGTCTCCCCGCGCGGCGCCACCGCCCTGCTCGCCGCCTCCCGCGCCTGGGCCTGGCTGGCCGGCCGCGACTACGTCACCCCCGACGACGTGAAGGCGCTCGCCCTGCCCACCCTGCGGCACCGGGTCGCGCTGCGCGCCGAGGCCGAGATGGAGGGCGTCACCGCCGACTCCGTCATCCAGGCCGTCCTCGCCCAGACGCCCGCACCCCGCTGATCCACCAGATCAGCCCGACCCTCCCGATCCATCGCCCGCCGCCCGCCGCCCGTTCCCGTCACGGGCCTCCGGACGACGGGTCACCGAAGGAGCGCACCGCATGGCCCTCACCGGGCGAACCGCCCTGCTCGCCGCGCTCGGCGCGCTCGTCGTGGGCCTGCTACTGCCGTCGGCGACCGGGATCTGGCTGGTCACCGGCACGGTCCTGCTCGCCGTCGTGGCCGACCTGGTGCTCGCCGCCCCCGTCCGCGAGCTGCGGTTCGGCCGGGGCGGCGACACCACCGTCCGGCTCGGCGAACCCGCCTCGGTCGAACTGACCGTCACCAATCCGTCCGGGCGCCCCCTCCGGGCCCTGGTCCGCGACGCCTGGGCCCCGTCCGCGTGGCGGCCCGGCACCGCCGAGACCGCCTCCCGGCACACCCTGACCGTGCCCGGCGGCGAACGGCGCCGGGCCGTCACCCTGCTCGACCCGACCCGCCGCGGCGACCACCACGCCCACCGGGTCACGGTCCGCTCGTTCGGCCCGCTCGGCCTCGCCGCCCGCCAGGGCTCGCACCTCGTCCCGTGGACGGTCCGCGCGCTGCCCCCGTTCGCCAGCCGCAAGCACCTGCCCTCCCGGCTCGCCCGCCTGCGCGAACTCGACGGCCGCACCTCGGTGTTGACCCGCGGCCAGGGCACCGAGTTCGACTCCCTGCGCGAGTACCTGCCCGGCGACGACGTCCGCTCCATCGACTGGCGCGCCAGCGCCCGCCGCACGACCGTCGCCGTCCGCACCTGGCGCCCCGAACGCGACCGGCACATCCTCGTCGTCCTCGACACCGGCCGCACCTCGGCCGGCCGCGTCGGCGACGCCCCCCGCCTGGACGCCGCCCTCGACGCCGCCCTGCTGCTGAGCGCCCTCGCCACCCGCGCCGGCGACCGCGTCGACCTGCTCGCCCACGACCTCCACAAGCGCGCCGCCGTGGCCGGCTGCTCCGCCCACGAGGTCCTGCCCGCCTTCACCAACGCGATGGCCGACCTGGAGCCCGCGCTACACGAGACCGACATGCGCTCGCTGGTCTCCACCGCCCTCAAGATGGCACCGCAGCGCTCACTGATCGTCCTGCTCACCGGCCTCGACGCGGCCCCGGTCGAGGACGGCCTGCGCCCGCTGCTGCCGCTGCTCACCAAACGCCACGAGGTCGTCCTCGCCTCCGTCGCCGACCCGCGGCTGGACGTCCTCGCCGCCGGCCGCGGCACCGTCGAGGCCGTCTACGGCGCCGCGGCCGCCGAGCAGACCCGTGCCGACCGCCGCGCCACCGCCGAACACCTCACCCGCCACGGCGTCACCGTGCTCGACGCCCCGCCCGCACAGATCGCCCCGGCCCTGGCCGACACCTACCTGGCGCTGAAGGCCGCGGGCCGGCTCTGACCCCGCCCCGGCCGGCCCCTCGGGACCCCTCGGGTCCCCTCAGCGGGGCCGACCGGCGTTCGGACCCGCGTTGAGCCGGGCCGCCTGACGGGTCAGATGCTCGCGCTCGGCCAGGTTCGCCGCCTTGTGCGCCGCCTCCGCGTACAGGCGTGCCGCCGTCCCCGGGTCCCCGTCGCGCTCGTGGAGGTACGCCGCCACCGCCGTGTACCGGGGCAGTGCGTCGTCCAGCTCCGCGAGCGCCGCCAGCCCGGCCCGCGGCCCGTCCGCCTCACCGACCGCCACCGCGCGGTTCAACCGCACGACCGGACTGTCCGTCAGCCGCACCAGCTCGTCGTACCACTCGACGATCTGCACCCAGTCCGTCTCGGCGGCGGTGGGGGCGTCGGCGTGCAACGCCGCGACGGCGGCCTGTGCCTGGAACTCGCCCAGCCGGTCACGGGCCAGCGCAGTCCGGAGGATCCCGACCCCCTCGGCGATCAACCCGGTGTCCCACCGCCCGCGGTCCTGCTCGGCCAGCGGGACCAGGCTGCCGTCGGGCCCGGTCCGGCCGGCCCGCCGGGCGTGGTGAAGCAGCATCAGGGCCAACAGCCCCGCCACCTCGGGATGGTCGCTCGCAGCCGCCAGCCGCCTGGTGAGCCGGATGGCCTCGGCGGCGAGGTCGACGTCCCCGGAGTAGCCCTCGTTGAACACCAGGTAGAGGACGCGCAACACCGTGGAGAGATCTCCGGGTTGATCGAACCGCACGCCGGACACGGTGCGCTTGGCCCGGCTGATGCGCTGGGCCATGGTCGCCTCGGGCACCAGGTAGGCCCGGGCGATCTGGCGGGTGGTCAGACCGCCCACCGCCCGCAGGGTGAGCGCGACCGCGGACGACGGCGTCAACGACGGGTGGGCGCACAGGAAGTAGAGCTGGAGCGTGTCGTCCACCTCGGCCGCCGGCCCCGGACCCGGCTCCTGGTCGACCAGATCCTCCCGCCGGCGGCGGGCGGTGTCCGACCGGGCCGCGTCGAGGAACTTCCGCCAGGCGACCGTGACCAGCCAGCCCTTGGGATCCCGGGGCGGACCGGCCGGCCAGACGCGCACCGCCTCGACCAACGCCTCCTGGACGGCGTCCTCGGCCGCCGCGAAATCCGCTCCGCGGCGGACGAGGATCCCGAGCACGCTCGGCGTGAGGCTCCGGAGCAGGGCCTCGTCCATCGGAAAGGTCACTCCGTGATGGTGGGCGGCGCGGCCAGGAACGGACGCAACTCCAGCCACTCGTGGATCGGCTTCCCGCCGGCCCCCGGCGCGGCCGACAGCTCGCCGGCCAGCTCCAGGGCCCGCTCGTAGCTGTCCACGTCGATCACCATCCAGCCGGCGATCAGGTCCTTGGTCTCCGCGAACGGACCGTCGGTGACCGGCGGACGGCCCTCGCCGTCGTACCGCACCCAGGTGCCCTCGGGTGCGAGCGCCTGACCGTCGACGAACTCGCCGGTCTTCTCCAGCCGGGCCGCGAAGTCCTGCATGTACCGGATGTGCGCGGAGATCTCCTCCGGCGTCCACTGGTCCATCGGCACGCAGTTGACCGCGTCCGGGGCACCCCGGTAGTGCTTGAGCATCAGGTACTTGGCCATCGTGCTTCTCCCTCGTGCTGGTGCCACCCATTGTGGCCGCGTTCACCCCGGGGACGAAGCCGGCCACGGGTTCTCGACACGGTCGACCAAGATTTTCGGGATCCTCCCCCGCAGCCCCTCCCGCCGGAGCCGCCAGGACCCCCACCGGCGCCCGTGCGCATCGGCCGGCTCCGATGGGCTCCGGCGTTCGCCCCGGAAACACGTGTCCCGGAAACGCGAAAAACCCCCATCCGGAATCCGGATGGGGGTTCTTCACAAAGGTTGTTCGGCGGCGTCCTACTCTCCCACAGGGTCCCCCCTGCAGTACCATCGGCGCTGTGAGGCTTAGCTTCCGGGTTCGGAATGTAACCGGGCGT
>NZ_JBHWCL010000115.1:0-31451 GCF_042735125.1 Kitasatospora sp. NPDC059599
GGGGGGCCCCCGCCCGGCCCCCCCCCCCCCCCCCCGGCCCCCCCGGCGGACCCGTCCACCGACAGCACCACCGAGGAGACGACGTCATGACCACTCAGGACCCGACCGGCCGGGGCCCCGTGCGGGCCGCGGTGTCGGCCGCGCTCGACCGGGCCGCCGCGACCGCCCACCTCAACGCCTTCATCACGCTCGACGCCGAGGGGGCGCTCGCCGAGGCGGACCGTCACGACGCCCGGGGGGCGGCCGGCTGGGGGCTCGTGGTCAAGGACAACGTCCACGTCACCGGCCTGCCCAACACCGCCGGCACCCCCGCGCTCAAGGACTTCACTCCCCGGGCCGACGCGCCCGTGGTCCGGGCCCTGCGTGCAGCGGGGGCGATCGTCCTCGGCAAGACGAACATGCACGAACTGGCCCTGGGAGCCACCTCGTGCAACCACACCTTCGGCCCCGTCGGCAACGGCACCGACCCGGCCCTGTTCGCGGGCGGCAGCAGCGGCGGGACGGCCGCGGCGGTCGCGGCGGGCGTCGCGGAGGCCGGCCTCGGCACCGACACCGGCGGCTCCGTCACCATCCCGGCCGCCCTCAACGGGATCTACGGGCTGCGCCCCAGCGCCGGGCGCTACCCCTCGGCGGGCGTCACCCCGCTGTGCCCCACCCGGGACACCCCCGGGCCGATGGCGAGCACCCTGGGCCGCCTCCTGACGCTGGACACCCTGGTCACCGGGGAGAGCGCGGGCCCGCGGACCCCGGACCGGCCGCTCCGGCTGGGCCTGCCGAGGCACGTGTTCACCGAGGACCTGGAGGGCCCGGTCCGGGCCGCCTGGGAGGCGGCCGTCGACCGGCTCACCACGGAGGGCGCCGCCTGGGTCCCGGTGGACACGGCGCACCTGGCGGAGCACGACTCCCGGATCGGGTTCCCGCTCGTCTTCGGCGAGTTCGCGGCCGCCCTCGGCGGCTACCTCGACGAGCACGGCACCGGGCTCACGCCGGCCGAGCTCCTCGACGCGGTCGGCGACCCGGTCGTCGCGGAGATGCTGAAGGCCACCGCCCTGCCCACCGGCCCGGGGTATCCGGGGCCCGCCGCGCTGCAGGGGGCGCTCGCGCAGCGGCGGGTGCTGCAGGCCACCTACGACGACCTGTTCGCGGCCGACGGCCTGGACGCGGTCCTGAGCCCCACCGTCCCGGTCTGCGCCCGGCCGCTGCGCCGTTTCGAGGACTCGCTGCCCCTGAACGGGCAGGACGTGCCCACGTTCTTCACCCTGATCCGCAACACCTCCCCGGCGGCCACCGCGGGTCAGCCCTCGGTGACGGTGCCCCTGCCGGTCACCGCCTCTCCGCCCGTCGGCCTCCAGCTGGTCGGGCGCCGGACGGCCGACCGGGACCTGCTGTCCGTGGCCGCACGGGTCGACGCCCTGCTGCGGCGCGGCTAGACCGCGCCATTCGTCACCACCTTGACAGGTGACGACGCGCTGCGGAACACTCATCACCAGTCAGAGCGGTGACGGAGTCGGTACAGCCGACCCCGCCACCGCCGCACCGTCCGAGAGGGGTACGTCGTGGTGAGCATCAAGGGTGGACGCAGGCGACCGGTGACGGGCGCGGTCTCCGCACTCACGGCGGGGCTGGCGCTCTGCGCGTTCGCCCTACCGGGCTCCGCCGACGGCGCAGGCGGAGCCGCCGCGGCCGACGGCTTCGGCGGCCGCGCCAGGCCCACCATCGTCCTGGAGCACGGCGCCTTCGCCGACGGCTCCAGCTGGAACGCCGTCATCGCCGAACTGCGCGCCGACGGCTACCCCGTGGTCGCCGCCGCCAACCCGCTGCGCGGCCCCGCCTCCGACGCCGCCGCACTGCGCACGGTCCTCGACCACATCAAGGGCCCGATCGTCCTCGCCGGACACTCGTACGGCGGCAACGTCATCAGCGAGGCCGCCACCGACGACCCCGACGTCAAGGCCCTCGTCTACGTGGCCGCCTTCCTGCCCGCCCCCGGCGAGTCCGCCCTGGAACTCACCACCGAGTACCCGGGCTCCACCCTCCCCGACGCGCTCGACCCCGTCACCTACCAACAGAGTGACGGCAGCTCCGCCACCGACCTGTACATCCGGCAGGACAAGTACCGCCACCAGTTCGCCGCCGACGTCCCCGCCGGCCAGGCCGCGCTGATGGCCGCCGAACAGCGCCCGATCGCCAAGGCCGCCCTGGAGGAGAAGGCCACCAGCGCCGCCTGGCAGACCAAGCCCAGCTGGGCCGTCGTCACCACCCGCGACCTCAACATCCCGGCCGCCGCGCAGCGCTCCATGGCCGAGCGCGCCCACGCCCACACCACCGAGGTGGCCGCCTCGCACTCCGTCGCGGTCTCCCGCCCCCGCCTCGTCGCGGACGTCATCGAGCAGGCCGCCCGCGCCACCGCCCGCTGACCTCCCGGCCCGACCCGCCCGGCACCCCGGCCCACACGCACGGCCCCACCGCCCCGCCCCACCGCTCGGTACTGGCCCCACCGGCGGTACCGGGCGCGGCCGTGCACACATGTGCCCCGTCCCGAACGCCCGGCACCGGCCGCGCGACACGAACACGGTGGCCTGGACCAGGTGACGGAACACCTGCGGGACATCTAGTCTCTTGCGTCAGGGCGGCACACACGTGTGGCGACACCACCGCTCGGCAGACCACACGCAGGACAGGGACGAGGACGCGCCGGCGGGTGCCAGTCACCGCGACGCGAAGGATGTGGGGGACGTTGGAATCGATCGACCGGACCATGGTCGGCCGCGAGCACGAGCGGGAGGTGCTGTCCGGGTTCGTGGCGGCCCCCGGGGGCCGGGCCCTGGTCCTGCGCGGTGACACCGGGGTGGGGAAGAGCACCCTGCTGGACCACGCCGCCGACCTCGCCGCGGGCAGCGGGCAGCACCCGCGGCAGGACCCGGAGCACGGCCGGGAGCACCCCGGGCACCACGGCGGACAGCACCGGGTGATCAGGGCGGCCGGGGTCGAGGCCGAATGGGAGCTGCCGTTCGCCGGCCTGCACCAGTTCCTGCACCCGCTGCTCTCGGACATCGACCGGCTGGACGACGGCCACCGGGCGGTCCTCGACGTGGTGTTCGGCCGCGGCGAGGGGCCGCCGCCCTCCGTGATGACCCTCGGCATCGCCGTACTCGACCTGCTCTCCCTCGCGGCTTCGCGACGGCCCCTCCTGCTCGTCCTCGACGACGGCCAGTGGCTGGACGCCCCGAGCACCGAGGTGTGCGGGTTCGTCGGCCGCCGGCTCACCGGCAGTTCGGTGAAGCTGGTCGTCGGCCTGCGCGCCGACGTACCGTCCGGCTTCGACACCGCCGCGCTGCCCGAGCTGCCGGTGACCACGCTGTCGGAGCGCGCCTCCGGGCAGCTGCTGGACCTGCACCACCCCGGCCTGGACCCCCGGGTCCGCCGACTGGTCCTGGACGAGGCCCAGGGCAACCCGCTGGCCCTGCTCGAACTGCCGCCCCACGTGCTGCGCAGCGGCCGGACGGCGGGCGGGCGCGGCGAGCCGTTCGGGTACACCGGCGTCCCGCTGCCCCGGCGCCTGCAGCAGGTGTACGGCGCCCGGATCGAGGCCCTCGGCGGCGCCGTGCGCGCCGAACTGCTGCGCGGCGCCCTGGACGGCGTCGGCGCCGGGACGGGGCCGGGCCGCTCCCCGCGGGCCCGCTACCGGATGACGGACGCCGCCGAGGCGGCGGACGGCGGCCTGCTGGACGTCGACCCGTTCAGCGGCGACCTCGTCTTCCGGCACCCGCTGGTGCGCTCCACGGTCGTCCAGCTGTCGACCCCCAACGAGCGGCGCGCGGCGCACGCCGTCCTCGCGCGGGTGCACCACGAGGACGTGGAACGGCGCGCCCTGCACCTGGCGGCGTCCACGGTCGACCCGGACGAGCGGATCGCGGCCGTCCTGGAGGCCGCCGCCGACTCCGCGACCCGGCGCGGCGGCGCGGTCGCCGCCGTGGCCTGGCTGACCCGGGCGGCGGAGCTGAGCGAGGGTCACCACGAGCGCTCCCGGCGGCTGGGCGACGCGGCGTTCATCGCCGGTCACGCCGGACTGCTGGACCGGGCGCAGCAGCTCGTCCGCTCGGACGGCGCGCCCGGGACGGGCGAGTCGCCGGCCTCGGTGGTCGCGGCGGCCTACGTCGCCCTGTACGAGGACGGGGACGTGCGGTCCTCGCGGCGCCGGGTCACGGCGGCGATCGAGGGCATCCGCGACGCCGGGGCGCGGGAGCCGAGCGAGGTGCTCACCCGGCTGGTCAACCTGCTGCTGGCGATCAACCAGTACGCCGGTGACCGGACGGCGTGGGAGCAGGCGCACGAACTCCTCGACCCGCTGGGCGGGTTGGTCTCCGCCGGCTCCCGCATCTACCAGGACGCGTGGGGAGACGTGGTCCGGCGCGGGGCCGGGGTGCGGGCGCGGGTGGAGCGGGAGTTCGCCGGCCTCGGCGGGCTCGAACCGTGGGACGTCAGCCGGCTGTCCGTCGCCGCGTACCACGTGGACACCCTCGGCCAGTACCGGCCGCACCTGCAGCGCACCGTCGACCGTGAGGTGGAGACCGGCGCCATGGTGTCCGGCATGACCATGCTGCACCTGATCATGCTCGACCAGATGGCCGTCGGTGAGTGGGACGAGGCCGAGCGGACCGGCGAGCGCGGCCTGGAACTGGCGACGGCGCACCGGCACGCCCTGTTCGCCCACCACACCCGCGCCTACCTCGGCCTGCTGGCCGCGCTGCGCGGTCGGGCGGACCGCGCGCGGGAGCTGCAGGCCGCCGTCGACGCCTGGGCCCGCCCCCGCGGTGTCGGCTTCCTCACCCAGATCGCCGACGCGATCGGCACCACCGCCGCCCTCGCCGAGGGCGACTACGAGGCCGCCTACCTGCACGCCATCGGCATCACCGCACCCGGCTCCTTCACGCCCTACGCCCACCAGGCCTCCCGCACCCTCCTCGACCTGGTCGAGGCCGCCGTGCACACCGGCCGCTCCGAACAGGCCCGGCGGCACGCGCTCGCCGCCCTGGAGGCCGGCCTGCCCGACGTCTCGCCCCGACTCGCCGTCCTGACCCACGGCGCCCTCGCCATGACCGCCACCGACCAGGCCGAGGCCGCCGAGACGTACCGCCGCGCCGAGGGCCACCCGGCCGCCGCCGGCTTCCCGTTCGAGCTCGCCCGCATCCGTCTCGCCCACGGCGTCCACCTGCGCCACGCCCGGGGGCGGAAGGCCGCCCGGCCGGCCCTGACGCTCGCCGCGGAGGCGTTCGAGCGGCTCGGCGCGGCCCCCTGGGCCGAGCGGGCCCGGGCCGAGCTGCGCGCCGCCGGCGTCTCCCCGCTCACCGCGCCGACCGACCTGGCGGCCCTGACCTGGCAGGAGCGCCGGATCGCGGACCTCGCCGCCGGCGGCCTGACCAACAAGGAGATCGGCGCCCGGATGCACCTGTCACCGCGCACGGTCAGCTCCCACCTCTACCGCGTGTTCCCCAAACTGGGCATCACCTCCCGGGCCGCCCTGCGCGACGCCCTGGGCACGCTGCCCGACGGGCGGGACGCGTGACCACCAGGATCGCCCGGGCGCCCGTCCCGGACGACAGTCGAATGACTCAAGATCGACGGTCGACCTCCCCGTCGACGGCGACGCCGGGACGACGAGAGCGGGTGGGCCGACCTCCACCCCAGGGAAGGATCCACCCCGTCATGAGCGGCCACCAGCCGGGTGCCCGGCCGAGCCGGAGGACGGCCCGCGTGCCGGACCTCGCCCTGGACGTCGAGCGCGTCCTGGACGTGTCCGCCCGGCAGGCGGTCCGGGCCGGGTTCCGGTACGACCCGGAGCACCCGCTGGTGGTGTCCGTGGAACTGCGCGTCGACGGCGGCCCGTGCGTCCGGTGGCGCATCGGGCGGGACCTGCTCCGACGGGGGCTGTCCGCGCGCAGCGGGCTCGGTGACGTCCAGGTCCGGCCGTCGGACCGGACCGACCGGGCGGGCCGGGCGACGGCCTGGCTCCGGCTGCTCTCCGCGGACACCGCCGCCCTGTTCGAACTGCCCGTCGCGCCGCTGGCGCAGTGGCTGGCGCACACCTACGAGCTGGTCCCGGCGGGACGCGAACTCGCCGACGTCGACTGGGAAGTCATCACCACCGGCCTGCTCGACGCCCGGTAGCCGCCACCCACCCCGCCCCACCCCGCCTCCGTTTTCGTTTTCGTTTCCGTTTCCTTCCGGACCGGTCATGAGTGACACCCGATCAGCATCACCGCCTTGACTGGTGACGGATCGGCATGGAACCCTGGCGTCACCGGTCAGGACAGTAACTCTTCGGTGAGGAAGCCCATCATGGCAGTCGTACGGTTCCATCTCGTCTCCACGCTCGCCCCGGAGGACGTCCTGGCGGTGCTGACCGACTTCAGCTCCTCCCGCGCCGAGGCCTGGCCCACGATCGACGCCAAGCACTTCGAGGTCCACGACCTCGGCGACACCTGGGCCGAGGTCACCGAGGGCACCGCCGCCGCCTGGGAGCGCGCCCGCTACGAGTGGAAGCCGGGCGGCGACACCGTCACCATCACCACCCTCGACTCCAAGCTCTTCGGAGCCGGCGGCGGTTGGGTGTTCCGGATGACCCCGGTGGCGGGCGGCACCCGGGTCGACGTCGAACTGACGCGGGAGCCCACCACGCTCAAGGGCAAGATGCTCGCCGCCCTCCTGCCCGTCGCCGCACCGCCCTCCCTCCGCAAGTCCTTCGCGGGGCCGCTGCAGGCCGGGTGAACCACCCCGCAGCCCCGTTCGACGGGCCCGCCGCGGACAGCCGGCAGACCGAAGAGGGGCCGACAGCGCACGCTGTCGGCCCCTTCGCCGTGCCCCCTCGCCGTCTCGCAGGGGCGCCGCGAAGCACGGGCCGACGGGGGCACTGCGAGCCGCCGACGGTGGGCGACCGACGGCCGCACGGACGACAGTCAGATGACGGTCCGTACGGCGGGCCGCGGGCGCTCCGGAGCACCGCTCCACCCCCGCCGAAGCGCCCGTCCGCGCACCGCCCTCGACCGTCAAGTGACCGATGTGCGAAAGCCGCCCCTGCCGAAGAGTGGGAGCCGCCCAGTTCGCACCTCGGAGGGGACCGCCTGCCATGTACCGCGACCAACCGCCCCTGCGGGCACGCTCGACGCCCCAGCTCCCGCCGCCGCTGTCCCTGGACATCGACCAGATGCTCGACGAGTTCACCCGGCTGCCCGTCCGGGCGGAGTTCCGGTTCGACCCGGACACGCCGGCGGTGATCACCGTCGAGTTCCTCGCGGACCGCGGACCGGGCCTGACCTGGCGGTTCGGCCGCGAGCTGCTGCACTGCGGGCTGACCACCATGAGCGGCTGCGGCGACGTGCGGATGTGGCCGGCCCAGCACGACGACCGACCGTCCTCCTGGCTGCTCTTCGAAACCCCGGAGCTGGAGGCCCTGTTCGAGCTGCCGACGGAGCGACTGGCGGCCTGGCTGGACGCCACCTACCGGATCACCCCGGCCGAGGCCGAGCTGGCCGGCATCGACTGGGACGGCTTCCTGAGCGGGCTGCTCGACCGCCCGGGAGCACCGTCCGAGTGAACGCGGCCGTGCCCGTCCGCCGCAGCGGCTTGCCCGAACTCGCGTCACCTGCCAGAGTGGTGACGAATGGAGTTGCCGCCAGCCCGCGCGAGCCGGTGTGTCCTCACACGTGTGCCCCCGGATGTCCCATCGCGACGCTCCACCGCAAGCCGCCCGCGCGGCGGACGAGGAGGAATGACATGAAGAGCACCAATCCGGTCCTCTCCCGCTGGGGCGCCGCCCGCGCCGTCGCCCCCACCGGCACCGCAGCCGACACCCCGGTGCATCGACCGGTCGGCGCGACGACCGCAGGCCCGCCGGCGGACGGGCCCGCCACCCTCACCGTCACCCCCCTCACCGTCACCCCCGTCACGCTCGCCGCACCCGTCAGCGACGCGCCGCCGGCTCCGACCACGATGACCCTGGACGACGTCGTCCTGCGCACCGCGGCGACGCTCGGCACCGCGGCGCTGACCGCGGCGCTCTCCTGGCTCTTCCTGCCCGTCGACGGGGCGAACCTCGGCCGCTCGTACGGGATCGCCCTCGGCGCCGCCGTCCTCGCCTTCGCCCTGGCGATGCTCCAGTCCGTCCGGCGGCTGCCGTCCCCGGCCCTGATCCTCGGGTACGCGGCGTTCGAGGGCGTCTTCCTCGGCGTCGTCTCCAGCGCGACCTCGACGTACCTCGCCCCGGGGGTGGTCGTCCAGACGGTCCTCGGCACCTTCACCGTGGCGGCGGGCGTGCTGGTCGCCTACCGGATGCGCTGGATCCGCGTCACCGACCGGTTCACCGGGTTCCTCATCGCCGCCGCGACCGGCTTCCTCCTGCTGCTCCTCGCCGACGCCCTCTTCACCGCCTTCGGTGCGGGCCACGGCCTCGGCTTCCACAGCGGCGGTCTCGGCCTGCTCTTCGGCGCGATCGGGGTCCTCCTCGGAGCGGGCTTCCTCGCCCTGGACTTCCGCCAGGTCGAGAACGCCCTGGCCGAGGGCGCGCCCCGCGAGGACGCGTGGCTCGCCGCCTTCGGACTCACCACCACACTGGTGTGGATCTACCTGGAGGTCCTGCAGGTCCTCACGATCTTCAACAGCGACAACTGAGTTCCCCCGACGCCGGAGGGGCATGCGCGTGGTGCGCATGCCCCTCCGGCGTTCGCACGCCCATCCGGTGTTCGCACGTCCGTCCGGCGTTCGTGTGCCCGCAGGGGCCGCGGCCCGGGTGGACCACGCCCGGTGGACGCGCACCGGCACCGCCCGCACCGGACCGCCGGCGTGGGCGTCTTCCGATTCCCGGCCCCCGGCCCCGGACCCCGTCCTCGGCCCCGGACAGGGCGTCGACCACCACCGCCGTGACCCGCCCCTGACCACCGACCGCCCTCCCTGGGAGCGGACCGCCCCGCCCCGTGGACACCGCCGTCCCAAGCCGTCCCACGTCCCGGCGGACCCGGCCGACCCGGCCGACCCGGCGGACCCGGCGGACCCGGCGGACCGTTCGACCGGACCCGTCCGGCCGTGCCGGGAGCGAGGACCGGATCCACACCACTCCGGCGGCCGGGAAAGCAGAAGGCCCCGGCCCGCGCCGGGAGGGCGCGGGCCGGGGTGGTACCGGGGGGATCCGGTACCAGGAGGAAGGTCAGTGCCGGGAGGGCAGGACGCAGCGGAAGCCGGCAGCGGTGGCCGGGTCCCCGTGGCCCGAGTAGCGGGAGACCGCGGGGTAGGCGCACACCTCGCGGCTGACGTTCCGGCCGGAGGCGTCGACCAGGGTCGCGGGCAGCGACTTCGGGGCCTTGCCCTGCTCGACCCAGGCGGTGAGCGCCGCGAGGTCGTCGATGGTGCCGATCCCCTTGTTGAGGCCGCAGTGGCCCGCGCCCGGGACGAGGAAAAGGCGGTAGAAGTCGTCGACCCGCTTGCTGCCGCCCATTGTCCGCTCGACCTGCTTGCGGTAGTCGACGGTGCCCTGGGTGGGGATGTACTGGTCGGCCTGACCGTGCCAGGTCAGGAGCTTGCCGCCGGAGTCGCGGAAGGCCGACAGGTCCGGGTCGTCCGTGCCGATGATCCGGTCGTACTCGGCCCTGGACTGGTCGAACAGCCGGGAGAACTGGTCGTAGGTGATCGTCGAGACGTCGAACGACGGCTGCTTCTTCAGCCAACTGGCAACCCAGTACTGCGGGACCGGGAACGGCGCGCCCTTGACGGTGCCGTTCCCGGCGGGGGCGACACCGGCCAGCGCCGACAGGTCGGCTCCGACCGGGACGCCGGCCCACAGCTTCCGGCCGGAGGCGGTGCGCGGGCCGTCCCAGATCTTGCGCACCACGGCCGCGTCGGCCGCCGTGATGGTCAACTCCCGGCCGTCGCACACCACCGTGGTGCCGATCAGCCGGCGCGGGTCGAAGTCGCACCGCGCCGCGTCGTTGACCAGCCCGTCCCTGGCGCCGTCGAGCGGGTCGCACGCCTTCACGGCGGCGTCGGTGAAGGCCTTGAACTCGCAGGCCGACGGGTAGGTCTTCTCGTTGTTCATGACCACCTGCGGCCACAGGGTGGCGACCTCGAACTCGTCCCAGTTGACGGCGGGCGCGTCGGCGAGGATGCCGTCGAAGTCGTCGGGGTAGCGCTGGGCCTCCATGTAGCCCTGGCGTCCGCCGGTGGAGCACCCGTTGAAGTAGGAGTACGCGGCGCGCCGGCCGTAGGCCGCGGCGACGACCTGTTTGCCGACGAGCGCCGCCTCGTGCTGGGAGCGGGAGGCGAGGTTCTCCAGTAGCGCGGTGTCGACCTTGCCTTCGGCGTTCAGTGCCCAGGAGACGTCGATCGCGTCGCCGAGCCCGGCGTCGGTGGTGGTCGCCGCGTACCCGTTCCGGACCGCCGTGCCCAGTCCGACGCCGTTGTCCCCGGCTGCGTAGGCGCTGCCGCCGAGTGCCTGGAAGCGGCCGTTCCAGCCGGTCAGGGGCAGCCAGGTGCGCACCTTGGCGTGGTCGTCGTCGCCCGGGTGGGTGATCGTGACGGTGACCTCGCAGTAAGCGGGGACGCCGGTGACCGTGCCGCCCACGACGCCGGTCCCGTTGATGGTGCCGCCCTCCTGGCGGAGCGCCGTCACGGACTCCACGCGAGTGCCGGCCGGGGCCCGGACGGACACGGGCGCGCAGGAGAAGGTCGTGGACTCCGGGGCGCCGCCCTGTGCCGCCCCGGCCATCGGCAGGTTCGCCGCGGCCAGGGCCGCGCCGGTCGCGAGCACGATCAGGAATCGCTTCATGGGTATCCCGTCCAGAAATGTGGGTGTGAGCCCGGCCACGCGGAACATGTGTGCGCGGCACGCGGGCATCGGGGGTTGGTCGAAAACATATCACCGGCCAGACCGGTGACGAAAGAGCTCGGTGACACACCGTCGGCGACGGTCAGTCGCCGGAGCGGTCCCGGGGCAGCCACCGCGAGTGGTACCGCTCGGCCCAGGCCCGGCTGACGTACCCGGTGCGCATCCCGCGCCTCGACTCGGGGTCCTGGTACGCCTTGCGCAGGTGCCCGACCAGCACGACGCCGATCGCCCAGGCCAGCAGGTCGTGAACGAAGATCGCGCTGGTCCGGGAGACCCACGGCAGCAACCCCGTGCGCCACATCAGCAGTCCGGTGAACGCCATCACCAGGACGGCTCCGGCGATCCAGCCCGCGTACAGCTTCTGGCCCGCGTTGAACTTCCCGGCCGGTCGCGCCGCAGGGTCCGTCCGGCGCCTGCGGGCGGCTCGCAGCCACTCCCGGTCGTACGGCGCGAAGCGGTTGAGCCGGCGCAGGTCCGCGCGGAACCCGGCGGAGAGGAGGCCGAACAGGAAGGGCAGCGGCAGCAGGATGCCGGACCACTCGTGGACCGTGACCATCAGGTAACGCCGGCCGACGGCCCGGGCCAGCGGCCCGAAGTAGAGGCACGCGGCGGAGGCCAGGCAGGCGAGCATCAGCCCGCCGGTGGCCCGGTGGACCAGGCGCTCGGCGAGGCCGAAGCGGCGGACCCGGTCGGCCCGGTCAGGTCGCGTCGCCCTGCCGGTCCGCGTCGTCGAGCCAGCCGTCGACCGCATAGCCGCGCTCCTCCCAGTAGCCGGGGACGACCGTGTCGGTGACCGAGATGCCGGACAGCCACTTGGCCGACTTGTAGAAGTACATGGGCGCCACGTAGAGCCGGACCGGCCCGCCGTGGGCGTGGGTGATGGGCGCGTCCTGCATGTCCAGGGCCACCAGGACGTCCGAGCGGCGGGCCTGTTCCAGGGTGAGGCTCTCGGTGTACTCGCCGTCGAAGCAGGTGAACCGGACCGCCGCGCCCGGGGACCGCACGCCGGCGGCGTCGAGGAGGTCCGCGAGCTTCACCCCCTGGAAGGGCGTCCTGTCCACCCGCCACCCGTCCGTGCAGAGCACGTCGTGGACGACCCGGGTCTGCGGCAGCGCCCGCAGGTCTCCGAGCGTGTACGTCGCGGGCCGCTCCACCAGCCCGTCGACCCGCAGCCGGTAGCTGGTCCCGTCCTTCTCGGGCACGGAGCCGACGACGCTGTAGTACCGGAAGCCGCCCGGGTCGGGCAGCAGTCCGGTCAGCCCGGTCGCGTCGTGTTCGGAGGCCGCGGCCAGGAACCGCTCCCAGCCGCGCTGGAGGTACGGCGCCGCGGCGAGCCCGGCGGCGCCCGCGCCGAGCATTCCGAGCACCGCCCGCCGCCCCACCGGCGCGCCCTCGGCCCGCCGTTCCGGTCTTCCCGCCATGGTCTGTGCGCTCCTTCGGGGTGGCGGCCGCACCGCGGGGCCGGTGTCACCGGCGGCGGCCGCGGTCGCGAAAACGTACACACGTATGAACTGCTCCGAACCGTCGACATGTCGTCACCGGTTCAACTGGTGACGATGCTGACACGGCCCACCAGTGCTGTCAACGAGCCGATCGGGAAGGGCCGGTGGCATCGATCCCGACCGGCAACGAACACCTGCTACGCTGCATGTGACCTGATGTTCGTGTGATCGAGGAGTGGCAGACATGGCGGGTGACGACGACATCTCCGGGTGAGACCCGGACCTGACGGCCACCGGCCGGTGCTCCAGGAGTGCCGCAGCCGAAGTGGTCGGCTTCGTCGTACCCCTTTTCCCCGTGTCTGCCCAGGGCAGAGCTCTCAGTCCTGCCCTCAGTCCCCCTTGAGGTCACCTCCATGTCCGACGCCACCATCGTCTGCTCGAACCTCTCCTTCGCCTGGCCGGACGACACCCCGGTCTTCCACGACCTGTCCTTCACCGTGCCCCCGGGCCGGACCGGCCTGGTCGCCCCCAACGGCTCCGGCAAGAGCACCCTGCTCAAGCTGATCGCCGGCGAACTCACGCCCACCACCGGCTCCGTGACGGTCGGCGGCACACTGGGCCACCTCCGCCAGAGCCTCCCCCTGACCGGGGACCTCACCGTCGCCGAGGTGCTCGACATCGCCGAGGTCGTCAAGGCCATCGACGCCGTCGAGTCCGGCGACGTCGACGAACGGCACTTCACCACCATCGGCGACGACTGGGACATCGAGGAACGCACCCGCGCCCAGCTCGACCGCCTCGGCCTGGGCCACCTCACCCTCGACCGCAGGCTGAGCACCCTCAGCGGCGGCCAGGTGATCTCCCTCGGCCTCGCCGCCCGGCTCCTGAAGCGGCCCGACGTGCTGCTGCTCGACGAACCGACCAACAACCTCGACCTGGCGGCCCGGCACAAGCTCTACGACGTGCTGTCGGACTTCAACGGCTGCCTGCTGCTGGTCAGCCACGACCGCGCGCTGCTCGACCGCATGCAGGGCATCCTCGAACTCGACGGCGGCGAACTGCGCTTCTACGGCGGCACCTTCAGCGAGTACGAGGAGGCGGTGCGGGCCGAGCAGGAGGTCGCCGAGAAGAACGTCCGCAACGCCGAGCAGGAGCTGAAGCGGGAGAAGCGCGAACTGCAGCAGGCCCGCGAACGCGCCGACCGCCGGGCGAGCAACGCCGCCCGCAACCTCAAGAACGCCGGCCTGCCCCGCATCTTCGCGGGAAACATGAAGCGCGGCGCGCAGGAGTCGGCGGGCCGGGCCGGTCAGATGCACTCCGCCCGGGTCAGCGAGGCCAAGGCCCGGCTCGACGAGGCCGGCCGCGCCCTGCGCGAGGAACTGCGCCTCTCCCTGGAGCTGCCCGACACCCGGGTACCCGCCGGGCGCAACCTCTTCCTCGGCGAGGGGCTGCAGGTCCGCCACGCCGGCCGGGCCGTGTTCGCCAGGGACGGCGTCGACCTCAACGTCCGCGGTCCCGAGCGCATCGCGCTCACCGGGCCCAACGGCGCGGGCAAGTCCACCCTGTTGCGGCTGATCACCGGTGACCTCACGCCGGACGACGGACGGATCACCCGCAACGACGGCCGGATCGCCTACCTCTCGCAGCGGCTCGACCTGCTGGACCCGGACCGCACCGTGGCGGAGAACTTCGCCGCCTTCGCGCCGGAGCGGCCCGAGACGGAGCGGATGAACCTGCTCGCCCGCTTCCTGTTCCGCGGCACCCGGGCGCACCTGCCCGTCCGGGTGCTCTCCGGCGGCGAGCGGCTGCGCGCCACCCTGGCCTGCGTCCTGTGCGCCGAACCGGCCCCGCACCTGCTGCTGCTCGACGAACCGACCAACAACCTCGACCTGGTCAGCGCGGGCCAGTTGGAGAGCGCGCTCGACTCCTACCAGGGCGCCTTCCTGGTGGTCAGCCACGACGAGCGGTTCCTCACCGAGATCGGGGTGAACCGCTGGCTGCGACTGGCCGACGGGGAGCTGCGGGAGACCGGGGCCCCCGGGGTGTGACCCGCCGGTGCGCGACACGGCCCGCGCCCGAGGCTCCGTGCCCGGCGGGCCCACCACCGCCCACCACCGCTCACCACCCGATGATCACCGTGCCCCGGCCCGCTCCCCTGCTCGCCCACGACCTCGTCCGCACCCTCGGGGCCGTAGCGGGTTCTTGCGCCCCTTACAGTCACCTGTCAGGATGGTGACTGTGAACCTTGACCATGTCTTCGTGTGCGGGCACCCGGCCCTCGACTTCGCGGCGACGCTCCGCGCGCGGCGCTCGACCCGGTTCGAGATGTTCGTGACGCCCGAGCGGCTGAACGCCTGGTACCTGGACTGCGGACTCGTGGACACCATCACGCCCGGCGACGAGGAGGACGTCCGGGCGGCGAAGACCGTGCGCGAGGCCGTCTACCGGCTCGTCACCAACCGCCTCCACGAGGAGGAGTTCGACCGCGAGGCGCTCGCCGTGCTCAACGGCGCCGCGCGCAAGGCCCCGGTGACGCCGCAGCTCACGGTGGCCGGCCGGCACAACGAGGCGACGCCCGAGCAGGCCCTGGCCACCGTCGCGCGGCACGCCGTCGAACTCCTCAGCGGTCCGGACGTCCCGTTGATGAAGGAGTGCGGCAACCCGGAGTGCACCCGGATCTACATCGACCGGTCCCGGGGCATGCGGCGCCAGTGGTGCGGCATGGACTCCTGCGGCAACAAGATCAAGGCCGCCGCCTACCGGGCCCGGAAGAAGTCCTCGCCCGCCATGGGTGTGCACTGACCGCAGTCGACATGTTCCGTCCCGACCGCGCCCGCCCCCTCGACATGGGTACCATGCAACACCATCCATCTTGAGGGAGTGAGCGGCCGTGACCCGCCAGCCAGCCTCCACGCTCCGGTCCCGGTACGTGGAACAAGTCGCGTCGGACCTGGAGAAGAACCACCGGCGGCAGCAGGAGCTGGACGAAGAACTCAGGGTGCTGAAGCAGGAGGAGGCCCTCCTGGTCGACATCCTCTCGCTCGCCGAGCGGTACGAGGGTTTCTCCGACCCGTCACGCCTGCCCGAGCAGACCCAGGACGAGCCCGTCGGCGGGAGGCCGCGGCCGGCGGCCCACACGGCGAAGGCCGGCGCGACGGAGAGCTCGCGCCGGCCCCTGCTCGGTGACCTCCTGGCGGACCTGCTGGACGACCACGACGAGCCCTGCACCGCGAAGGACCTGCGGGAGGAGCTCATGACGAAGCACCCGAAGCGCAATCCGACGCCCCAGGTGGTGCGGAACACCCTGGAATCCCTCGTCGCCAAGGGCCGCATCCGGCGCCACAAGCAGGACCGCTCCGTCCTGTACACCCTCGTGGAGCCGGGCGCCGCCGGCTGACCCACCGGCCCGGCGGTGCCACCGGAACCGCCGTCGCGCACTGCCCGTCACACGAAGAACCACGCCCCGGGGCCGTACCCCCACAGCAGAACGGTCTCCACCCAGTTCCACACGTGTGAGCCGTCCGGCCACGGCCCCTCTCCGGAGCCGGGTGGATACGTGTGCGTCATGGTGGTCATCTCCTGCCCTCGTCCTTCGGTCTGCGGTGCGGGTGGTGCGAGCGGTGCCGGCAGTGCAGGTGGTGCAGGTACGAAAGGAGCGGGCCCCGCGCAGCGGGGGTCTGCGCGGGGCCCGCCGTCAGGGGGTCAGGCCGCGGCGCGGGCGTCGATGGTGACGGGGATGTTGCCGCGGGTGGCCTTGGAGTAGGGGCAGATCCGGTGGGCGTCGCGGGCGAGTTCCTCGGCGGTGGCCTGGTCCACGCCGCCGAGCACGGGGGTGAGGACCGCGGAGAGCGAGAACTCGTCGTCGTCGCCGTGGGTGAGCGTGATCTCGGCGGTGATGGTGGTGCTGGTCAGCCGGACCTTGCGGAGCGAGGCGGCGCGGCGCAGGGCGCCGAGGAAGCACGCGGCCCAGCCGGCGGCGAGGAGTTGCTCGGGGTTGGTCGCGGTCCCGGCGCCGCCCAGTTCCTTCGGGAGGGCGAGTCCGGTCTCCAGCAGGCCGTCGGAGGAGTGGACCCGGCCGCCGTTGCGGCCCTCTCCGTCGACGTCGACGACGGCGGTGTAGCTGACTGCCATGGTGTGTTCCCCATCCGGGTCGAAAGGTATCCGTCCACCGTCTGGCCGGGACCGGGACACCTTTCTCGTCACCGGCTGAGGTGGTGATGAAATGATGGCAGGCGCCTGCGTCACCAGTCAAGACAGTGACGCACACCTGACGCACACTCCTGGCGGCCGCCCGAAACCGGGCTTGACGTCCGATCGAGCTTCCACCACCCTTCCACTAATCAAATAGTGAAAGGGTTCTTTACGCATGCCCACGGCCCTCTCCCCGGACAGCCCGCCCCGCTCCCTGCCGCCCTCGGCCCCGCTCCGCCGCTCCGCCCGGCTCCCGCGCCACCCCGCAGCCCTGGCCTGGGGCCTGGCGGCGGGCTTCGCCGCGCTCTACGTCTGCGTCGCCGCCAACCGGCACCGCCGCGGCCTCACCAAGGCCTACGACCTGGGCATCTTCGAGCAGGCCGTCCGAGCGTACGCGCACCTCCGGGCGCCGATCGTGCCGCTCAAGGGCCCCGGCTACCACCTGCTCGGGGACCACTTCCACCCGCTGATCGCCACGCTCGCCCCCGCCTACCGGGTCTTCCCGACCCCGCTCACCCTGGTGGTCGCCCAGGCCCTCCTGATGGCGCTGGCCGTCGTCCCGCTCACCCGCTGGGCCCACGAGGTGGCCGGGCCGCGGGTGGCGCTGATCGTCGGCTGCACCACCGGGGCCTCCTGGGGGATCGTCCGGGCCGCGGCGGACGACTTCCACGAGATCGCCTTCGCCGTCCCGTTGCTCGCCTTCGCCGCCACCGCGCTCGGCCGGCGCCGACCGCTCGCCGCCGCGCTCTGGTCGCTGCCGCTGCTGCTGGTCAAGGAGGACCTCGGGCTCACGGTCGCCGCCGTCGGCCTGCTGATCACCCGGCAGGCCCGGCAGGACCGACGCACCCCGCTGCCCGGGCTCACCCTCGCCGCCGTCGGCGTCGCCGCGACCGCACTGACCGTGCTCGTGGTGCTGCCGTCGTTCAACCCGACCGGGGGCTTCGACTACTGGCAGCAGCTCGACGGCGGCGGACAGTCCTCGCTCTGGGCCCTGCCGCTGCGGCTCGGCGGCCCGCCGGTCAAGTGGCTGCTGCTGTTCCTGCTCGCCGCCACCGCCGGCTTCCTCGGCCTGCGCTCGCCGCTGTTCCTGCTCTGTGTGCCCACCCTGGCCTGGCGGCTGTGCTCGGCCAACCCGCACTACTGGGGCGTCAGTTACCACTACAGCGCGGTGCTGATGCCGATCGCGGCCGCTGCCCTGGTCGACGCCGTGCGCCGCTCCCGCCCCGCACCCGGATCTCCGCCCGCCACCACCGCGGCCGCCACCACCACCGCCGTCACCACCGCCGGCGCGGCCACCCGGCCCCCGCTCCCCCGGCCGGCCCGACGCGCCCTCCTCGTCAGCGCCCTGGTGACGGCCGTGACGCTGCCGCTCTACCCGCTGCACGAGGTGGTGATGCCCGAGGCCTGGAGCACCTCGCCCCGCCTCACCGAGATCAGGGCGATGCTCCGTCTGATACCGGACGACGCCACGGTGGCCGCCTCCAACCGGCTGGCGGCCCAGCTCACCAGCCGGGCCGAGGTCACCCTGGTGTGCCGGGAGCCGGTCCGGCCGGGCCCGGAGTGGGTGGTCGTCGACCTGCGCGATCCCAGTGTCCAGGCCCCGTGCGCGGTCGCCGACACCGCCCGCATGCTGACGGTGTACCAGGGCCACGGCTACCGGCGGCTGGTCGACCGGGACGGTCTGCTCCTGCTCAGGCACCCCTGACCGCGCCGTTCCTCCCGCCCCTCCCCCGGTCCGGCTTGACCCCCGCGCCGCAGTGGTCCACTATTCCACTATTGAACTAGTGAAAGGCCGGAACGCCGGTGATCGAGTACCGCATCGAGCGGCGCAGCGGCGTCTCCACCTACCAGCAGATCGTGCAGCAGACCAAACAGGCCCTGCGGCTCGGACTGCTGCAGCCCGGGGACAAGCTGCCGACCGCTCGCGAGGTGGTGGAGCTGACCGCCATCAATCCCAACACCGTCCTGAAGGCCTACCGCGAACTCGAACGCGAGGGCCTGGTCGAGCCCCGGCCGGGGCTCGGCACCTTCGTCCGGCGCTCGCTCGCCCGGCCGGAGGCGGCCGCCGACGGTCCGCTGCGCGCGGAGCTGGTCGGCTGGGTGGACCGGGCCCGGGAAGCCGGGCTCGAACGCGAGGACATCGCCGCGCTGACGGCCTCCGTCCTGGAGCAGCGCTTCGACACCGGGGTCTCCCCGGAATCACCGAACTGAGAACTGTGGGGGGACCGGGTGGAAGACCCGACAACCATGACGCCTGCGCTGGAGGCCGCCGGCCTCGGCAGGCGGTACCGGGGCGGCTGGGCCCTGCGCGACTGCGAGTTCGCCATCCCGGCCGGCCGGATCTGCGGCGTGGTGGGCCCGAACGGCGCGGGCAAGAGTACCCTGCTCGCCCTCGCCGCCCGCCAACTGTCACCCACCGAGGGCGAGTTGCGCGTCTTCGGTGAATCGGCCGGCACGCCGGAGCAGCGCAGCCGGGTCGCGTACGTCGCCCAGGACAAGCCGCTCTACCCCGGCCTCACCGTCACCGAGACCCTGCGGATGGGCCGCGAGCTCAATCCGGTGTGGGACCAGGAGGCGGCCCAACGCATCGTCGACCAGGGTGAGTTGCGGCCCAAGGCGCGAGTCGGCTCACTCTCCGGCGGCCAGCGGACCAGGGTCTGCCTGGCACTCGCCCTCGCCAAGCTCCCCGACCTGCTGCTGCTCGACGAGCCGATGGCCGACCTCGACCCGCTCGCCCGGAACCAGCTCATGGGCACCCTGATGTCGGTCGCCGCCGAACGCGGCACCACCATCGTGATCTCCTCGCACATCCTCCCCGAGCTGGACGGCGTCATCGACCACCTGCTGCTCGTCCAGCGCGGGGGGATCCGGCTGGCCGGCGAGCTGGACGAGGTCCTGGACGGGCACCAGCTGCTCACCGGTCCCGCCGGAGCCACCGGGCTCCCGCCCGACCTGGTGGTGGAGCAGCGGGTCGGCGGACGCCGGGCCACCGCGCTGGTGCGCACCGGCGAGCCGCTGGGCGGCCCGTGGGAGAGCGAGCGGCCGAACCTGGAGGACCTCCTGCTCGGCTACCTCCGCGCACCGGCCGGACCGGCCGACCCGCGTCCGGGCGGCACCCCGGCAACCGACGAACACCGGAACGACGAGGCCGCCGCATGAGCACCGACGTCCTGCCCGACCGCACCACCGCCGGCGTCAGCCCGCGCCCCGCCGCCCCCGGGCTGCGCGGCCTGCTCTGGTTGACGATCCGTCAGAACCGCGCGCTGCTCTGGATCCTGGCCGCGGTCGCGGTGGTGGTCGCGGCCGACCTGGTCTGGATTCACGCCGTCTGCCGCCACACCGTGGACGTCCTGCGGCGCACCGGCTGCTACAGCCCCGAGACGTGGTCCGACACCCACTGCTGGCACCTGCTCTCGCCGATCGACCGGCCGGACTTCGCGTACGTCTCCGTCCTCCAGCCCGCCGTCACCGTGCTCCCGCTGCTGGTCGGCGTCTTCATCGGCGCTCCCCTGCTGGCCCAGGAGTACGAGCGCGGCACGATCCGGCTGATCCGCGCACAGTCCGTCAGCCCGGCGCGCTGGCTGGCCGTCCGCCTCGCGGTGCCCGCCGTCGCCGTCCTGGCCGTCAGCGGCGTCATCGCCGCACTGATGAGCTGGGTGTGGTGGACGGACATCGTGCACGGACCGGCCTCGTTCGACCCGCCGTTCCAGTTCTTCACCTACCCGGCCATCGGGGTCATGCCGGTCGCCTGGTCGCTGTTCGCGCTGGCCCTGGGCGTCCTCGTCGGGCGGCTGCTGCGCCGGACGCTGCCCGCGATGTTCGCCACCGGCGCGCTGGTCGCGGGCGTCCACGGCCTGGTGGTCTGGGGCCGCCCGTACTTCCACCCGATCGTGGACCAGGTCGTCCCGCTGGGCGCCGGGCAGCCGTTCATCGGGCAGCCCATGAACGCGTGGCTGATCGAGCGCGGCGCCGTCCTGTCCGACGGCAGCCGCGTCGCCGAGGACGCCTGCCGGTCCTCCCCGTGCGACGGGGCCACCGCCGTCTGGCTCCGGTACCACCCGGCCGGCGACCTGGTGCCGATCCAGCTCGTGGAGACCGGGATCCTGCTGACGCTCACCGCCGTCGTCCTGGTGGTCGTGTTCCGCCGGATCCGCGTCTGACGCACGCATCCGCGCCCGCCCGTCCCCCGGTCCTCGGGAGGACGGGCGGGCGCGTGCGCGGGGCGCGGCGGGTCAGGCCTTCTTGACCACGCTCGACTTGAGCTGCATGGCTCCGAAGCCCTCGATGCGGCAGTCGATGTCGTGCCCGTCGACGCCGTCCACCAGGCGGATGTTGCGGACCTTGGTGCCGGCCTTGATGCCGGAGGCGCTGCCCTTGACCTTGAGGGCCTTGACGACGGTCACGGTGTCGCCGTCGCTCAGCACGTTGCCGACCGCGTCCTTGACCACCCGCTCGCCGGCCCCGACGGAGGCGCCCTCACCGGCCTCGGCGGGCGCCCACTCGTGGCCGCACTCCGGGCAGACCATGAGGGAGTCCATCTCATAGGTGTACTCACCGGCGCACTGCGGGCACGGGGGAAGGTTGTCGCTCATGTGATCAGGATATCCAGTCCCCCGCGGGGTGTTTCCCGTGGTCAGCGGGTACGGGACCGGAACGGGCCGCGCCCCGGGTGCCGGGCCCGGCACCCGGCGGCACGCCCCGGGAGGCGCCGACCGCGCGCACTGCCGATACTGGGCCGCACCCGGGGCCGCCGGGCCGGGGACCGCACCCGAGGCGGCCGGGCCGCCCCGATCCAGCGCGGAACCGAGGAGAACGCCATGACCGGATCCGTGGTCGTCGGCTTCGACGGCTCGCCCGAGAGCGTGACCGCCACCGAGTGGGCCGCCCGTGAGGCGCGCCGCCGCGGCCTGCCGCTCGACGTCCTCCAGGCCTGGCCCTGGCCGAAGCGGGACGTGGTCGGCAGCGACCAGAGCTACCAGCACGTCCGCTCCGAACTCGCCGTCCGTGAGGCCGCGTTGCGCGAGCTGGTGCCCGGGGTGACGGTCTCCTCCTCGTCTGTGTCCGCCGAACCCGCCGAGGCGCTGGAGGCCGCCGCGCAGAGCGCCGCCGTGCTCGTGCTCGGCTCACGCGGGCTGAGCACCGTCCGCGGTTTCCTGGTCGGCTCGGTGAGCCAGGAGGTGCTGCGCCGGGCCGCCCGCCCGGTGGTGCTCGTCCGGGCGGGCGGTGCGGAGACCGACGGCGCGGTGACGGTCGGGCTCGACCTGGCGCGCCCGGCCGAACCCGTGCTGGCCTTCGCCTTCGAGGCCGCCGCGCTCCGCTCGGCCCCGCTGCGCGTCGTGCACGTGTGGGCCCCGCCCGCGGGCAGCGAGCACATGTCCTACGGCGCCATCGGCGGGCTGGAGGGCGAGGTGTCCGCCGGCGAGCGGGCCGACCTCGCCGAGGCCCTGGAGTCGTGGCGGGCCCGGCACCCCGAGGTGGCCGTGACCGCCGACCTGGTCCGGGGCAAGCCCGCGGTCGAACTCGTGGAGGCGGCGGCGACGGCCCGGCTGCTCGTCGTGGGTCGCCGCCACCACCGGATGCCGCGCCTGCACCACCACCTCGGCCCGGTCGCGCACGCCGCGATCCACCACGTCCACTGCCCGGTCGCGGTCGTCCCGTACGACTGACCCCGGCGCGCGGACCACGGCCCGCCACCCGCCGCCGGGTGGGGCGCCGGTCAGCCGTCGTGGACGGCGCCGTCCCGTTCGAAGCACGGGTAGCCCGGCAGCGGGTCCACCCGCCAGCCGCCGGCGACCTCCCGCAGCAGGCTCCGCATCGTCTCCGTGAACGCGGGGAGTCCGTCGAGCCGCGCCGCGGTCTCCCAGCGGTGCCTGAGCACCTGGCGCCGGGTGGCCACCGGCCGGCGGGTGCGGTGCATCGGGCCGTCCTCGGCCGTGCGCGGCAGCATCCGCAGGGTCGCGTTCACCGTCCACACGGCCACGGCCCGCCGCATCCCGTCCTCCCACACCGCGTCCTCGGCCAGCGCCGGGTAGACCGGGACGACCTCGGCCCGGTACGCGGCCTCGGTCCGCCGGGCGACACCGGCCGGCAGGGCGAAGACGCACCAGCAGCCGGCGAACGGCATCCGGCAGTACGCCGCGGTGAGGAACACCGAGTGGTAGTCGGCGGCCTCGAAGTCGAGCAGCCGCAGCCCCTGCGGGGTGAGCAGGTTGTTGTCCGGGCAGGTGTCCCCCGGACTGAACGCCGGGTACTCCTCCCGGCCCGCCGTCCCGATCCGCTCGAGCTCCTCCGGGAGCCCGGCGGGCACGGCGACACCGGCCGCCTCCAGCGCACCGGGGAACTGCGCGGCGTTCCGCTCGATCCACGGCTCGTCCGCCCAGGTCGGCAGGCCCCGGTCGTAGCGCCCCCACAACCGGCCGAGTTCGGCGCGCCGGTCCACCGAGCGGGCCGCCAGCCGGCCGAGCCCGCCCGCCCAGGCGAGCAGTCCCGCCTCGGCGGCCTTCGGGTCGTCCCCGAGGAGCACGTCGGCGAGCGTCGGCGCGTCACCGAGGTCCTCCAGGACCAGCAGCGGCACCTCCCGGTCCACCCCGAGCACCGCCGGCCCGGCCAGGCCGAGCGACAGGCCGGCCGCCTCCGCCGTGAAGCCGCGCAGGGCGTCCCGCCCGCCCGTGTAGGCCTTGACGACGACGCTCCGCCCGTCGGCCGTCCGGCAGCGCAGCACGCTGCTGCGACTGCTCCCGCCCAGGTCGACCGGATCGGACAGCCGGGTTGCCAGGACGCGTTCGGCGGCACGGATGATCTCGTTCATCCGGGCATCCTGTCACCCGCGAGCCGGGGCCCCGGGGGCTCCCGCCGAAAGCCCGGCGTCATACGTTTGACCCGACGACCCGGTCCAGCCCCGAGGAGCCCGCCATGGCCGACCCCACCCGCACCCACCTGCTCGCCGCCATCGCCCTCGCGGAACGCGCCCGGGCGAACGGCAACCACCCCTTCGGCGCGCTGCTGACCGACCCCGCCGGGAACGTCCTGCTCACCGCCGAGAACACCGTGCTGACCGAGCGCGACGTCACGGCGCACGCGGAGACCAACCTGGTCCGGCAGGCCTCCCGCACCCTGGACCCGGTGCGGCTGACCGGCGCCACCCTGTACAGCAGCACCGAGCCGTGCGCGATGTGCGCCGGGGCGATCTACTGGAGCGGCATCCGGCGCGTCGTCTACGCACTCTCCGCGACCGAGCTGATCGCCATCGCGGGCGCCGACCCGGACGAGCCGGTGCTCGACCTGTCGTGCCGGCAGGTCTTCGCGGCCGGCGGCGACACCGTGCAGGTGTCCGGCCCGCACCTCTTCGAGGAGGCCGCCGCCGTCCACACCGGCTACTGGAGCTAGGACAGGGCCAGGTCCTGTCCGGCCGGGGACCGCGTTACAGTCCCTCCATGACCGACTCCGTGCTCCCTCCGTTCGGTAGCTTCCGCACGGCCTTCCGGGCCCTGGAGATCTGCGACGACCTGGCCGCCCCGGTGGCCGACGCCCTGAAGAGCTGGGACGACCGGGACGCGGCCGCGTCCGTGCTCTACGTGGACACCGACCCCGAGAAGGCGGACACCGCGGTGTTCTGCGCGGCCTACGACACGCCGCCCGAGCTCTCCGCGAACTGCGTGGTGGTCGCCGCCAAGCGCGCCGGTGAGGTCACCCACGCCGCGTGCCTGGCGCTGGCCACGACCCGGGTTGACGTGAACCGGACGGTCCGCACGCACCTGGGGGCGCGGAAGGCGTCCTTCGCCCCGATGGACGCCGCGGTCGAGCTGACCGGCATGGAGTACGGCGGCATCACCGCCCTCGGCCTGCCCGCCGGCTGGCCGCTGCTCGTCGACGAGGCGGTGGCAGCGGCCCCGTACGTCCTGGTCGGCAGCGGCCGGCGCCGGGGCAAGCTGATCCTCCCCGGCTGGGCCCTGGCCCGGCTGCCGGGGGCCGGGGTGCTGCCGGGCCTGGCCGGCTGAGCGGCCCGCCCGGGCGCCGCCGCCGTCACCCGGGTGCCGGACCGTACTGGCGGCGGCGTCGGTCGGCCCGCACCGTGGTGTCGGGGGCGACGACCGACAGGACGGTGACTCATGGACGCGAACGACTCCGTTCCCCGCGTCGTGGTCGGCGTCGACGGCTCTCCGTCGTCGCACGCCGCGATGCGCTGGGCGATCCGGCACGCCAAGCTGCTCGGCGGCGTCGTCGACGCGGTGGGGGCCTGGGAGCCGCCGAGCCGCTTCGGCTGGTCGGCGCCGGTGGTCGACATGTCCCTGGACCGGGAGGTCGCCGAACGGCGCTTCTCCGACGAACTCGACACGGTGCTCGGCGCCGACCGCCCGGTGGAGGTCCGACCGTCGCTGGTGATGGGCGACGCCTCGGACGTCCTGCTGGAGGCGTCCCGGGGCGCCGAGGTCCTGGTGGTCGGCAGCCACGGCCACGGCGGCTTCACCCGCGCCCTGCTCGGCTCGGTCTCCACCCGCTGCGCGCAGCACGCCACCTGCCCGGTGGTCATCGTCCGCGCGCAGTGATCCACGCCGCGTGACGGCGCCGCCCCCGGGACCGCCCGCGGGACGGCCGGGCCGGTGGGAGAATGCCGCTGTGGGCACGCCGGGTGAGTCGGAACTCGTCGGCCGGGCCGCGCTGCTGGCGTCGCTGTGCCGGGCGGTGGACGACACCGCGGCGGGCCGCGGCGGCCTGGTGCTGCTGGCCGGGGAGCCCGGCATCGGGAAGACCGCGCTCGCCGCCGAGGTCGTGCGGTACGCGCGCCGCGCCGGGCTGACGGCGGTGTGGGGCGGCTGCGAGGACGGTGGCGTCGCGCCCGGCCTGTGGCCCTGGCAGCAGATCGTCCGCGCGGTCACCGGACGGACGGAGCCCTTCGCGCAGGAGCCGCCCGACGGACCGACGCCCACCGGGCCGACGCCCACCGGGCCGGCACCCACCGGGCCGGTGCACGAACCGGCACCCGGCGGTGGCGAGCACTCCCGGCTGGCCCTGTTCGACCGGATCGCGGGCCTGCTGCTGCGGGGCGGCCGACCGCTGGTCGCCGTCCTGGACGACCTGCAGTGGGCGGACCCGGCGTCGGTGCTGCTGCTCGGCCACCTGGGCCGGCGCTCCCGGCACGAGCCACTGCTGCTGATCGGCACCTACCGGGACGTCGAACTGCCCGCCGACCACCCGCTGCCCGCGCTGCCGGGTGCCGAGGTGGTGGTGCTCGGCGGCCTGGCCGCGCCGGACGTCGGGACGCTGCTGGACCGGTTCGGGCCGCCGGCGACGGTCGAGGCCGCCGAGCTGGTGCACCGGCGGACCGGCGGCAACCCCTTCTTCGTCCAGCAGGTCGCCCGGCTGCGCGCCGCCGGAGGCGACAACCCGGCCGGCAGCGACAACCCGACCGTGCCCACGGCCGTCGGGCAGACCGTGGCGCGGCGCCTGGCCCGCCTGCCGGACCGCACGGCCCGGGTGCTGGGCACCGCCGCGGTGCTCGGCCGCGCCTTCACCACCGCCCGGCTCGCCACCGTCGCGGCGGTGCCCCCGGCCGAGGTCCCCGCTCTGCTGGCACCCGCCGTCCGCGCCCGGATCGTCGCCCGGGACGGCCCGGACGGCTACCGGTTCGTCCATGACCTCTTCCGTGAGGAGCTCGTCGCCGGGCTCGATCCGGCCCGCCGCGCCGGCGTCCACCTGGCCGCCGCACGGGCCCTGGTCGACGGCGCGCGCCCGGCCGAGCTGGCCTGGCACCACGGACAGGCCCTGCCGTTCGGCCCGGTCGAACCCGCGGTACGCCACGCCGTACGGGCCGGTGAGGAGGCCATGGGCCTGCTGGCCTACGAGGAGGCCGCCCGCTGGTGGCGCCAGGCCGTCCGGCTCACGACCCCGGACGATCCCGCCGCGCTGCGGCTGAGCACCGCCCTGGCGGAGGCCGAACTCCGGTCCGGGGCACGGGATTCGGCCGCACGCCGGTTCGCCGAGGTCGCCGAGGCTGCCCGGGCGCGGCACCGGCCTGAGCTGCTGGCGGCGGCCGCGCTCGGCCTCCACGCGGCGGGCGTGCGCAGCGGTGACTCCCGGCGTGAGGTGGTGGCGTGGCTGGAGCGCGCCGAGGCGGCCCTGGCCGACAGGCCGCCCGCGCCCGTGCCTACCGAGCCGCCGCACGCCGAGGTTCCGCACGCTGAGGTGCTGCACGCCGAGCCGCCGCACGCCGAGGTGCTGCACGCCGAGGTGCTGGCCGCCCTGGCCCGGGAGCTGGCCGACGGCCCGGAGCGGGACACGGCGACGGCCCGGGACCTCGCCCGGCGGGCGGCGGACCGGGCCCGCACCGCCGGTGACCCGCACGCCCTCGCCACCGCGCTGTTCGCCCAGCACGACGTCGACTGGGCGCCCGGCACCGCGCACCGCCGGCTGGCCCTGGCCGACGGTCTGGTGGCGGCGGCGGTGGACGCGCACGACCCGGCCCTGGAGTTCGAGGGCGCCCTGTGCCGTTTCGTGGCGCTGCTGGAGCTCGCCGACCCCGGCGCGGCCGACGCCCTGTGCCAGGCGGCGGACGCGGCCCGGCGGTGTCGGCTGCCGCGCGCCCGCTACCTGGTCCGCTCCCGCGACGCCGCCTGGGCGCTGCTCCGCGGCCGCTTCCGGGAGGCCGGGCAACTGTCCGACGAGGCAGCCGAGTTGGCGGAGGCCATCGGCGAACCGGACGGCGTCGGGGTGACCGCGACCCAGCGGATCGCCGCTGCGCTGACCAGGGAGGGGCCGGCCGGGGTCGCGGCGGCGCTGGCGGCGTACGGGGAGTCCGGGCTGCCGCCGGAGTTCCTGCCGCACTGGCGCTGCTTCGGGTACCTGGCGGCCGACGAACCCGAGGCGGCGGCCGCCGTCCTGCGGGCCCTGCCCGCCGCCGAGGACCTGTCCCGCTACCGGTGGCGGGCGCTGGCAGGCCTGGCGTTCGACGTGGAGATCGCCGTCGCCGCCGGCGTGCCCGAGGTGCGCGAGGACCGGTACCGGCGGCTGCTGCCGTACGCACGGGAGACCATCGTGGTGGGCGGCGGGGTCGCCGTCCTCGGCCCGGTGGCGTTCTACCTCGGCCTGGCCACCACCGGACCGGAGGCCGTCCGGCACCTCAGGGACGCCCTGGACGGCGCCGACCGCCTCGGCGCCCGGCCCCTCGCGGTCCGGGCCCGGCTGGAACTCGGCCGGGAGCTGCTGGCCCGCGAACCCACCGGCGCGCGCGGACGGCAGCTGCTCGCCCAGGTGCTGACCACCGCCGAGGAGATGGGCCTGGACTGGCTGCGGGACGACGCCCGGGCCACGCTCGCCCGCG
The DNA here is from genome assembly GCF_042735125.1 of Kitasatospora sp. NPDC059599. NCBI lineage: Bacteria > Bacillati > Actinomycetota > Actinomycetes > Kitasatosporales > Streptomycetaceae > Kitasatospora > Kitasatospora sp. NPDC059599. The sequence goes on from NZ_JBHWCL010000115.1 coordinate 27,824, forward strand.
CGGACAGCGACCACGTGTTCCACCGGGACGGACAGCTGTGGACGCTCGCCTACCGCGGCCGCACGGTCGTCCTCAAGGACGCCAAGGGCCTGCACGACCTGGCGCTGCTGCTGTCCTGCCCCGGCCGGGAAGTCCCCGCCACCCGGCTGCTGGGCGGCGGGTCCCTGCCGCCCTCCGGCAGCGACGAGCTGGCGGACGAACGGGCGCGCGCCGCCTACCGGGACCGGCTGGACCGCCTCGACGAGGAGATCGCCGAGGCCCGCGAGCGGGACGACCTCCCCCGGCTGGCCGGCGCCGAGGAGGAACGCGACGCGCTGATCGCCGAGCTGCGCGGCGCGTACGGCCTCGGCGGGCGCCCCCGGCGGCTCGGCGACACCGGCGAACGGGCGCGCACCACCGTCACCGCCCGGATCCGGGACACCCTGCGCCGCATCGAACGTGAACACCCCGAACTCGGCCGGCACCTGTCCGCGTCGGTCACGACCGGGCGGGCCTGCGCCTACCGCCCCGCGCACCCGGTGCGGTGGCAGCTGTGACCGGCTGACCGGGCCCGGGGGGGGCGGTCGTCCCACGGGGTGTGAGGCGTTTTCCCACGCCTCTCGGTCACCAGCACTCGCGAAGAGGTGATCGAGATGCCGACCCCGACCGAAACCGCGCCCCCGACCGCAACCGCACCGCACCGCGAACCCGAGCGCGCCCCCGAGCCCGCGCCCGCGCCCGCACCCGATTCCGTGCCCGCCGGCGTCGACGCCGAGCAGCTCGAAGCCGCCGTCGGCAAGGTCTTCGGCGAGCTCGGCGTCAACTGCACCGCGCCGCTGATCGTGCTCGGCGACCGGCTGGGCCTGTTCCGCACGATGGCCGGCGCGGGCCCGCTCACGCCCGCCGGACTCGCCGCCCGCACCGGGCTGGTCGAGCGCTACCTGCGGGAGTGGCTGCGCGGCGTCGCCGTCGCCGGCTACCTGGACCACGATCCGGCGACGGGCGCCTTCGTCCTCACCGACGCCTACGCCGCCGTGCTGGCCGACGACGAGGCCCCGACCGCGCTGATCGGCGTCTTCCCCGGCCTCGCGGCGCTCTGGGCGGACCTCGACCGGGTCGAGGGCTTCTTCCGCACCGGCGGCGGCATGGGCTGGGGCGAGCACCACCCGGCCCTGGGCGCAGCGCAGGAACGCTTCACCCGCCCCACGTACGTGCACGGCCTGATCGCCGCCTGGATCCCCGCCGTCGAGGGCCTCGTGCCCCGGCTCGAAGCCGGCGCCCGGGTCGCCGACGTGGGCTGCGGCCACGGCCTGTCCTCGATCCTGATCGCGCAGCGGTGGCCGCGCAGCACCGTCACCGGCTTCGACCCCGACGACGCCGCCGTCGCCCGCGCCCGCCGGGCCGCCGCCGAGGCCGGGCTCGACGGCCGGGCCGTCTTCGAGGTCGCGGACGCCGCCGGCTACCCCGGCGAGGGCTACGACCTGATCGCCTTCACGGACTCGCTGCACGACATGGGCGACCCGGTCGCCGCCGTCGCGCACGCCCGCGCCGCGCTCGCCGAGGACGGCGCGGTCCTGGTCGTGGAGCCGCTGGCCGCCGACCGCTTCGCCGACGACTTCGCCAACCCGTACGCCCGCATCGGCTACGCGATCTCCACCCTGGTGTGCACCCCGTCCTCGCTCGCCCAGACCGGCGGAGCCGCGCTCGGCGCGATGGCCGGGGAGGCCCGGCTGCGCGAGGTCCTCACGGCGGGCGGGCTGACCCGCGTCCGGCGCATCGCCGAGGACAGCGCGCCGGTCAACCTCCTCCTGGAGGCCCGGCCGTGACCCCCGTCGGGGCCGGCCCGCGCACGGCCGGGCCCGAGCGCCGGCCCTGCTACGCGGCGCCGCTGACGTCCGGGGCGACGAAGCGCCGGTGCAGCGGGCTGAACACCACCTCCGGCTGACCGGCGATGCCGGCCTTCTCGATCGCGGGCGCCAGCCGTTCGGCGAAGAACGCCTCGAAGGCCGACTGGGACTCCCACACGTCGGTCACGTTCAGGGCCTGCGCGTCGAACCAGGCGACGTGCAGGTGCGCGCCGGCGGGCGCGAGTTCCTCCCAGCGGACCGCGTCCCGCACGGTGTCGTACTGCCCGGGCGTGACCCCGGTCCACCGCATCGCCATCACCACAGCCATGTCACCGCTCCCTTGCTCCCGCCTCAGGTTCCCGCCAGGGCTCCGGCCACCGGCTCCCACCGCCGTTCCGGAATCCCCGGTGGTTCCAGCCAACTCCGGCAGCCGCCCCCGCGCACCTCGGCCGCCTGCACAGCGTCGGGTGGGGCCCGCGGTGCCCTCGGTGCCGTGCGGGCGGTCTGTTCGTGCTGAATCACGAGTTGGTGACGATAGAACAATCACCTGCCAAAGAATGAGGGAAGGCTGGCCTTACTAAGGCTAGCCTTTCCTCATGAACAGTCTGCTGTTGGCCGCGAACACGGCCGGATACACCACGCCCCAGCTCTGGCGGGTCCTCACCAAAACCGGCTACTTCATCGGCCTCAGCGGCGCCATCGGCCTCACCGTCACCTACGCCACCACCGTCCGCCCCGCCCTCAGGAGCGCCGAGAAGGCCGCCGGAAGCGGCACCGGTCCCGGCGCCGACGCCGCCGTCCTGAGATCAAGATCGGCAACCTCGCTCGCCTGGGCGGGCGTGGTGCTGGTGGTCGCCGGGTACTTCCAGCTCGCCGCCCGCGTCGCCCGCTCCGGCAAGGGCATGCCCTTCGGCGACGCCCTGTCCCCCGCCCGGATCCGGGACTTCCTCCAGGCCCCCGCCGCCAAGGGTGCCTGGATCGCCCAGGGCACCGTCTACCTGCTCCAGAACCTCGTCCTGCTCGCCACGGCCGCCGCGCTCACCGCCCTGTTCGTCCCGGCCGTCCGCCGCCACACCGACCGCGTCGCCCTCGCCGCGCTGCCGGCGGCCCTCGCCGTCACCCTGGTCGCCGCCGTCCCGACCACCGCTCCCGCCGACCTCGACCGCTGGCTCGACCTCGCCTTCGACCAGACCCACATCGTCTCCGGCACCGTCTGGCTCGGCGGCCTCGCCCTCCTCGTCGCCCTCGCCGGCACCCGCGGCCGGCTGGGCGACGGCGCCGGCCTGCTGTGGGCCGACATCTGGCGCCGCTTCAGCCTCGTCGCCATGGTCTGCGTCGGCGCCGTCACCGTCTCCGGCCTCTGGCTCAGCTGGAAGCACGTCGGCGCGGTCTCCCAGCTGTGGACCACCGGCTACGGGCTGGCCCTGCTGGTCAAGGTCGGGCTGGTCCTCGGCCTGGTCACCGCCGGCGCCGTCAACCAGTTCTGGCTGATGCCCCGCATCGCCCGGGCCCGACGCGCCGACGACACCGCGTCCCTGCGCCACCTCACGCTGCACCACTTCCCGCTGGTCGTCTGGGGCGAGGTCGTCCTCGGGGTCGCGGTCCTGGCCGTGATGCCGTTCATCGCCGGGTCCGCCCGCACCGAGGCCGGCAGCGCCAAGGCCGTCTCCTCCGGCAGCCTCTTCGCCGCCGGCGCCGCCCTGGTCGTCGCCCTCGCCGTGTCCCTCTACGCCACGGCCAAGGCCTCCGACGCGCTGGCCCGCCGCCCGGCGGGCGTCCGCGCCGCGGCCTGACCCCTCCCC
>NZ_JBHWCL010000116.1:0-6867 GCF_042735125.1 Kitasatospora sp. NPDC059599
GAGCATCCCGGCGGGCTGCAAGGCGACGCTGAGCTTCTGGCTGCACATCGACACCGCGGAGTCGGGCACCACGGCGTACGACAAGCTGACCGTGTTGGTCAACGGCACCACGCTGAAGACCTACTCCAACGTGGACGCCGCGGCGGGCTACCAGCAGCGCACCTTCGACCTCTCGGCCTACGCGGGCCAGAGCGTCACCGTGAAGTTCAACGGCGTCGAGGACTCCTCGCTGCAGACGAGCTTCGTCATCGACGACACCTCGATCCAGACCGGCTGACGCCGTCCGACGGCGCAGTGCCGGCAGGGCCCGGTGGCTTCGGCCGCCGGGCCCTGCTCGGCTTCGGGCCGCCGTATGCTGCCTGGATGATCAAGCCGATTGAGCTGGTGATATTCGACTGTGACGGCGTGCTGGTGGACAGCGAGGTGATCGCCGTGCGCGTGGTGGCGCAGCTGACGGCCGAGCTGGGCTGGCCGCTGAGTGAGGCCGAGGTGATCGAGAGGTTCGTCGGGCGTTCGGAGGCGGCCAACCACGCGATGGTCGCCGAGCGGTTCGACGAGGAGACCGCGACGCTGTTCGACAAGCGTTTCCGTGAGCTGCACGCCGAGGCCGTGGACGCCGGGCTGACGCCGGTGGATGGCCTGCCGGAGGCGCTGGCTGCGATCACCCTGCCGACGTGCGTGGCGTCCAGTGGCACCCACGAGAAGATGCGGCACACCCTCGGCCGGACCGGGCTGTACGAGCGCTTCGAGGGGCGGATCTTCAGCGCCACCGAGGTCGGGCGCGGCAAGCCCGCGCCCGACCTGTTCCTGCACGCGGCCCGGAGCATGGGCGTGGAGCCGGCCGCCTGCGTCGTCGTCGAGGACAGCGGGCCCGGCGTCCGGGCCGCCCGCGCCGCCGGGATGCGCGCGCTCGGCTACGCCGGCGGCGTCACGGCGGCGGAGCGGCTGGCCGGCCCGGACACGGTCGTCTTCCACGACATGCGCGAGCTGCCCGGGCTGATCGCGGCCGGCGCGGTTCACCAGGGGTAGGTGTCGCCCTCCGCGGTGAGGAACCGGCCGGTGGCCCCGGCCCCGGCCTCGCCGAGCTGCCGGGCGATCCGGCGCCCGCCCTCCTCCGACGTCGCGTGGCCGCTGTGCCGGTTGAGGTCGGTCGCGCAGTAGCCCGGCTCCAGCGAGCTGACCTTGATGCCCGACTCGCGCAGCGCCCGGGCGTAGACCAGGGTGACGGCGTTCAGCGCCGCCTTGGAGGAGTTGTAGGCGAGCAGTGTCGCGTGCTCCCAGACCGGGTTGTCCGGGTCGGCCAGGAAGGAGAAGCTGCCGAGGCCGCTGGAGACGTTGCCGATCAGCCCGGCCGCGGACTTGCGCAGCAGCGGCAGCATGGCGTTGATGACGGCGACGGCGCCGAACACGTTGGTCTCGTACGTGTCGCGCACCGCCTCGACCGGCAGCTCCTCCGGTGTGCGCTGCCAGTCCAGGGCGATGCCCGCGTTGTTGACCAGGGTGTCCAGCCGCCCGTACTCGGCGGTGATCAGTCCGGCCGCGGCGGCGATGGTGGCCGGGTCGGTCACGTCCAGGTGGACGAAGCGGGCGTCCAGGCCTTCGGCGGTGAGTCCGGCGGCGGCCGCGGCGCCGCGCTCGGGGTCGCGGGCGCCGATCAGCACGGTGTGCCCGGCGCGGGCGAGTTCGCGGGCGGTGGCCAGGCCGATGCCCTTGTTGGCGCCGGTGATCAGGACGATGCGGTTCTTCGCTGTGGTGGTCATGGCTCCACCGTGGCCGGGTCGGCGGCCGGGCGGGAGGGCACCGTCGATGGTGGTACCGGCGGTCCCATGGTCGGCGCGGGCCGGCCGGGCGAGACTGGGGGCGTGGAACATGTGGACCGGGCGGAGCTGGCCGCCTTCCTGCGGCGCTGGCGCGCCCGCATCCAGCCCGCCGACGTCGGCCTGCCGGCCGGCGGTCGGCGCCGCACCCCGGGCCTGCGCCGCCAGGAGGTCGCGCAGCTCGCGGGCATGTCGGTGGAGTACTACATCCGGCTCGAACAGGGCCGGGGCCCGCGCCCGTCCCGGCAGATGATCGGCGCGATCAGTCGGGCCCTGCGGCTGTCCGAGGACGAGGCCGCCCACCTGCACCACCTGGTCGGCGAGCCGCCGCTACCCCCGAGCGCGCTGCCGCGGGACGTCCGGCCGGGCGTCCTGCACCTGCTCGACCGGCTGGACGACACCCCGGCCATGGTCTGCAGCGCCGCCCGCGACGTGCTCGCCTGGAACGCCATGGCGGCGGCGCTGCTCGGCGACTTCTCGGCCCTGCCGCCGGGCGAGCGCAACATCATCTGGCGCTTCTTCACCGACCCGGGCACCCGGGCCCGCCACGACCCCACCGGCCAGGCCCGGTTCGCCTGCCGCGCGGTCGCCGATCTGCGCTCCGCCGCCGCCCGCTACCCCGCCGACAGCGGTGTGCGCCGGCTGGTCGACCGGCTGCTCGCGGGCAGCGAGGAGTTCCGCGAACTGTGGGCCCGCCAGGACGTCGAGGTGCGCCGCTCCACCCGCAAGCGCATCGTGCACCCGGTGGTCGGTCCGCTCGACCTCGACTGCGAGGCGCTGCACGACCCGCACCGGGACCAGTGGACGATCTTCTACACCGCCGTGCCCGGCAGCCCTTCGCACTCGGCGTTGCGGCTGCTCAAGGTGGTGGGCAGCCAGGACCTCGCGGTCAGGGAGTGAGCGGGCCCGGGGTGGCGGGGCGCAGGGTGGCGAGGGCGATGTCGAGGAAGTCCCGTACGGGGCCGGTGTCGTCGTGGTCCTGCGGGACGGCCAGGCAGGTCACGACGGGCGGGAGGCCGACGACGGGCAGGTAGACGAGGTCGGGGCGGGAGTAGGAGGCCGCGACGCTCACCGGGACGAGGGCGACGCCCTGGCCCGAGGCGATGAGTTCGAACTTCTCGTCCAGCGTGTAGGCCCGTCGCGCCCGGGCGTCGAGGACCGGCTCACCGTCCAGGTCGGCCGGGGTGAGGCTGTCGCGGCGGGTGAGCGGATGGGCCGCGGGCAGGCACGCGACCTTGTTCTCGCGCCCGACGGGGACGGTGTGCAGCCCCGTGTCGTCGAAGGGGTGGCGCAGGTACCCGAGGTGCGCGCGGCCGTCCCGCAGCGGCGCGTCCTGTTCCCACCAGCGCAGCGGCAGCACGTCGACTCCGACCTCGGGGTGCCGGGCCGTGAACGCCCGGATCGCCTCCGACACGCGCAGGCCGGGCGAGAAGGCGACGACGATCCGCCGCTCGCTCCGCGCCGCCTCCTGCACGCGTCGCAGGGCCGCGTCCACCGTCGTGGTGATCCGGCCCGCCTCCTCGTACAACGTCCGCCCGGCGGGGGTCAGTTCGATGCTGCGCGTGGTCCGCGTGAACAGCGTGCAGCCCAACTCCCGTTCGAGCGCGCGGATCTGCCGGCTCAGGACCGGCTGGGTGATGAACAGCGCGTCCGCGGCGCGGCCGAACCGCCCGTGGTCGGCGACCGCGACGAAGTAGCGGAGCTTGCGCAGGTCCAGATCCATGCCCGCACGGTATCAATGCGCTCGAAAGGGCATTGGACGCCGGACCCGGGCCGCTCGGAGACTCGGACCATGACCGACACCCGCAGCACCGCCCTGATCATCGGCGCCTCCCGGACCCTGGGCCTCGGGCTCGCCGCCGAGTTCCTCCACCGCGACTGGGACGTCATCGGCACGGTCCGCGGCACCCGGCGCACCGGCCTGCACGACCTGGCGGACTCCTCCGGCGGGCGGCTGACCGTCGAGTCGTTGGAGATGACCGACCCCGGGCAGATCGCGGCACTGCGGGACCGGCTGGCCCACCGCACCCTCGACCTGCTCTTCGTCAACGCCGCCGTCACGCGCGGCGACCTGCCGATCGGGGAGGTCCCGACGGACATGTTCACCGAGGTCATGGTGACCAACGCGCTGAGCCCGATGCGCGTCGTGGAGGCGCTCGGCCCGCTGGTCGCGCCGACCGGGACCATCGGTGTGATGTCCTCCGACCAGGGCAGCATCGCGCTCAACACCGAGGGCGGGCAGGACCTGTACCGGGCGAGCAAGTCCGCCCTGAACCAGCTGATGCGCTGCTACGCGGCCCGCCGCGCGGCCGACCCGCGGACACTGCTGCTGATGGACCCCGGCTGGGTGCGCACCGGGCTCGGCGGCTTCGAGGCCGAGCTCAGCGTGGAGGAGAGCGTGCCCGGCGTGGCGGGGACGATCGAGCGGCACCGGGGGAAGGGCGGGCTGCACTTCGTCGACCACCTGGGGCAGGTCGTGCCCTGGTAATTCGCTTGCCGGGTACGGCAGGTGCTGGAAGGGTCGGGCGCCATGTCGCCCTCCCCGAAGATGCACGCGGACGAACTCGACATCGACGAGGCGCTGGTGCGCCGACTGGTGGCCGCGCAGTTCCCGCAGTGGGCCGCACTGCCGGTCGAGCCGGTGGAACCGGTCGGCACCAGCAACGCGATGTACCGGCTGGGCGCGGACCTGGTGGTACGGATCCCGCGCGTCCCGGGGGCGGTCGAGGACATCACGAAGGAACGCGCCTGGCTGCCCCGTCTGGCGCCCGAACTGCCGGTCGCCGTACCGGTGCGGGTGGGGTCGGGCGAGCCGGGCGAGGGCTGCCCGTGGCCGTGGTCGGTCCTGCGGTGGCTGGACGGCGCCAACCCGGAGGCCGGAGGCGTGGCCGAACCGGTCCTGCTGGCCGCCGACCTGGCGGCGTTCGTCACCGCGCTGCACCGGGTGGACCCGGCGGGCGGCCCGGCCGCCTACCGCAGCGAGCTGCTGGGGGAGCGGGACGGCCGGACCAGGGCGGCGATCGCGGCACTGGCCGACGTCATCGACGCGGGGGCGGCGACCGCCGTGTGGGAGGCCGCACTTCGGGCGCCCGCCCACGGCGGGGCGCCGGTCTGGATCCACGCGGACCTCCAGCCCGGCAACCTCCTGGTGGACGGGCGGGGCCGGTTGAGCGCCGTCATCGACTTCGGCTGCCTGGGCCTCGGCGACCCGGCGGTGGACCTGATCGCCGCCTGGTACGTGCTCCCGGCCGCGGCCCGGGACGCCTTCCGGACGGCCGCCGGCGCCGACGGCGCCGCGTGGGCCCGCGGGAGGGGCTGGGCGCTGTCCGTCGCCCTGATGGAACTGGACTACTACCGCGACACCAACCCGCGGATGGCGGCCATCGCCCGCCGCGTGATCGCCGAGGTCCGGATCTGACCACGACCGGGTCTTCGGTGGGGCGGTGGGTGCGACGATCGGTGCCGTCCGGTGACGGCGCGTGTTCTTCGGTGCCGGCCGGGCCGTGATCCTGCCGGCGGTCGTCGTGCCGCCGCTCGTGGCCGGGCCGGCCCTGGGGGCTCGCCCGGTGGTGAACCGGTCCGGCGGGGCCCCGGCGGCCACCGCGTGGCGGCCCCCGGTCAGGCCTCCCCGGCGGGCAGCCGCCACGCGAAGGGGAAGAGGTCGTCCTCCCAGCCGGGCGAGGCGGCCAGGTCGGCGGCCGCCCGCGGGGTGCGCAGGAGGCAGCGGTTGCGCAGCAGTTCGCGGCGCTCGGCGGGGGTGAGGAGGCGTTCCTCGGGGGCCAGTTCCTGGTAGTGCCCGAGGTCGGGGCGGCCGTCGACCGAGCCGTCCTCGGCGACGTTGAGGTGGTCGCCCTCCGGGGTCCGGTAGTCGAGCCGGAAGTCGGTGCTCCACTGGGAGTTGCTTCCCCAGCCGTGGGAGAGGTCGTGGGTGGTCCGGTCGGCGCGGCGGAACGTCCAGTAGAGCGGGAAGCGGTCGGCGACCCCGCGTTCGGCGTGCGCCGAGCCGGCCCGGATCCGGACCGCGGCGCGGGCGAAGAGCAGTTCGCCGAGCATCAGCCCGGGGTGGCGGACCTCCAGGACCTCGATCGGCGCCTGCGGGTCCTCGGCCTGCTCGACCTCGGCGATCTCGTGCAGGAAGGGCTCGAAGGGCGCGACGCCGTCGAACGGGGTCATGCCGAGGGCGGTGAAGAGGCGGAGGTAGCAGGGGAACCGCGGGTCGAGCAGCAGGACGTCGGCGACCCGGCCGAGGGCGTAGAGCTCCTCGACCAGGGTCGGTCCGTCGGGTGGCTCGTCGGCCCACCAGGCGGTGGCGTGGACGGCGGCGGTGCGCAGGCGCTCGCGGTAGGCCGGGGCGCCCGGCCGGCCGAGCCAGTGGTCGACGGCGGCTTCGTGCGGTCCGTCGTGGCCGAGCAGTTCGTGGTACAGCGTGCGCGCCTTCACCGGAGCGATCATGGTGAGGTTTTGCCGAACGGTCAACCAATCGTCCGTCCGGAGTGGGTAGCGTCCAGGGCCATGAGCGTGGTCGATGTGAACGAGCGGGCGGCGCGGCTGCCCGAGGCCTGGCGTTCCCAGGTGCTGGGGCGGGTCGGGACGGCGGCGGTGAAGGTGCTGCGGATGGACGGGCGGGAGCTGGAACCGGAGGTGCACGGGACGGCGGAGGTGCTGTTCGTGGCCGAGGGACGTCTCGAACTCCTGCTGGACTCCGAGGAATCGACCGTCCGGGCGGGGGAGCTGCGGGTGGTGCCGGCGGGCGCGCGGCACGCGGTGCGGGCGGGCAGCCGGGGGACGCTGCTGATCGTGGAGGTGCCGGAGGAGGGGTGACGGCGAGCTCGTCCGCGCCGCTGCCCGAGGTCGGGGTCGTCGAAGTGGGGTGACCTGGGTGCCGAGCGTGTCCGCGGGGGCTGTCCTGCCCTCGACGAAGGTGCGCGGTCCCGATGGAGGCGCACGGTGGCGGGCGGGGGTGCGGTGGGGGGGCGCGCGGGGGGGGGGGGCCCGCGGCCGGGGGGCGGCCGCGGGGGCGGCCGCCGGGGGGGGGGGGGGAGCGGGGGCC
>NZ_JBHWCL010000116.1:6877-31380 GCF_042735125.1 Kitasatospora sp. NPDC059599
CCCGGGGGTGTTCCTGCCGTCGTTTATGGTGCTTGTACCCGAGGGAGGGGTCCGGGCGGGGGGGGGGGGGGGGGGGGCGCCGGGCGGGTGGCGGGGCGCCCGGGGCGCGGGTCAGCCGGCGGGCCGGCCGAGGTGGCGGGCGAGGAACCGGGCGGCGCTGTCGGCTTCGAAGCGGGGCAGTTCCTTGTGCCGGCCCGCGTTCACGTGCAGGGACTTCTCCGTCGAGGCGAAGGCGTCGAACAGGGCGAGTCCGTCCTCGCGGGAGATGTGCTCGTCGTCCCACTGCAGGTCGAACTCGACCGGGATGGTGATCCGCCCGGCCGGTTCGGCGAGGACGTCGGGCCAGTGCTGGCCGAAGACCGCGGCGGTGATCCTGGGCTCGGCGGCGACGAAGGGGATGCCGATCGCGGTGCCCATGTTGATGCCGAAGTAGCCGACCGGGCCGTCGGTGCCGATCTCGGGGAGCTGCTGGAGGGCGTCCAGGGCGGCCCGGTACTCGGGTACGGCGAGTTCCGCCAGGTGGTCGTTGTAGCGGACGACGATCGGGCCTTCGGGTTCGCCGGCCGCCCGTGCGCGGAACAGTTCGGCGATCTCGGCCTCGTCGTGCGCCGTGCGCGGCCGGTCGCCGTGGCCGGGGGCGTCGAGGACGGCGACGTGGTAGCCGTGGCCCTCGACGAGGAGCCGGGCGCGGCCGCTCATCGCCGGGTGCTTCTTGTGGTTGCCGCCGCCGTGGCCCAGCAGGACGAGGGGTGCGCGGCCGGTGCCGGAGGCCGGCGACCAGAGGACTCCGGGGACGCCGCCCACGGTGAAGTCGCGTTCGCGCATGCCGTTCGTGGCGGAATCGGCGGTGAACTGGAGAGAGTGCATGGCGTGTTGCCTTTCGGGAGCGCGGAATGTCCGGGCGCTCCCGGCGACGGCTGTGTCAGTCGCCGACCGTGACAAGCAGGGGGAGCACCCACGTCGGTACGGACTTCACGGGTCTCACCTCCTCTGACGGTGTCTCGGTCGGGGGAGATCATGCATTCCGACGTGCCGTGCGCGCAACCTCCTTTCCCGTCACCGGCCGTCGAGGGCGGCGGCCACGGCGGCCTGTGCGTGCAGCCGGGCGGTGGGGAACACCGGGACCGGGCTGTCGGCCTGACGGACCAGCAGTTCGATCTCGGTGCAGCCGAGGACGATCCCCTGCGCGCCGGCGGCGACCAGGTCCCCGATCACCTCCCGGTAGGCGGCCCGGGACTCCTCCCGGACCACGCCGACGCACAGTTCCTCGTAGATCACCCGGTGGACCATGGCGCGCGCACCGGCGTCCGGGACGAGGACGTCGAGGCCGCCGGACGCCAGCCGTCCGCGGTAGAAGTCCTGTTCCATGGTGAACGCCGTCCCGAGGAGTCCGACCCGGCGCAGTCCGGCGGCCCGGACGGCGTCCGCGGTGGCGTCGGCGAGGTGCAGCAGGGGGACGGAGACGGCCGCCTCGACCTGGTCGGCGACCTTGTGCATGGTGTTGGTGCAGATCAGCAGGAGGTCGGCGCCCGCCGCCTCCAGGGACCGGGCGGCGCCGGCCAGGACCTGTCCGGCCTCCTCCCAGCGTCCGGCGGCCTGCAGCTGCTCGATCTCGGCGAAGTCGACCGAGTGGAGGACGAGCCGGGCGGAGTGCAGTCCGCCGAGGCGGTCGCGGGTGAGTTCGTTGATCAGCCGGTAGTACTCGGCGGTGGATTCCCAGCTCATGCCGCCGATCAGGCCCAGGGTCTTCATGCGGTCATTTATAAGGCAAAGCCAAGAACATAGGCAAATATATAAGGATATCTTTTATTGCCTCTCCCGGGGCACCCGGTGCTGCCACTCGCGGGCGAACACCACCGACCCGGCCTCCAGTGCGCGCAGCTGCACGATGCTGAGGAAATGCCCCGCGTCGCAGCGCAGTTGGGCGCGGGTCTGGACGGTGACGTCCCAGCCGATGTCGGGCCGCTCCAGCCGGACGGTGCGGTCGGTGCGGGCCTGGGCGCTGAGCGGGGCGTCGGTGAGGACGCGGTAGGCGGTCACGGTGTGCTCGTCGCGGACCAGGCCGTCGGGGTGGGTGCGGGTCCCGTCGGTCGCGGGGGAGAGCTCGGTGCGCCACTCGTGGCGGCCGATGTCGTGCACGGTGAGGTATTCGGGCCGGGCGGTGAGCGGCTCGGTGAGGTGGACGTCGAGCGGTTCGGGCAGCGAGGGGGCCTCCAGGGAGACGGGTGCGGAGCCGATGTCCGCGGCGAGGTGGCGGACGGGCAGGCTCAGTGCGGAGCGCGACGGGTCGAGGGCGTACCCGGCGGCCTCCGCCGGGGGCCACACCCACGGCCAGTAGACGGAGGAGAAGGCGAGCCGCAGCCGGTGTCCGGCCGGGAAGGTCCGGGCGCAGGCCGCGAGTTCCACCTCGGCGTCCGGTCCGTCGGCGACCAGCACGCCCCGGGTGACCAGCTCCGAGGTGCCGTCGGGGCCGACCGCGCAGAGCCGGACCGCCACCAGCGGGGCCGGCCCGCCGTCCCGCAGCCGTAGCCGCACGGTCGGTGCGCCGAGCAGTTCGACCGGCTCGGGCAGCGGCTGGGAGTCGAAGCAGACCGAGCGGCCGTCCTCCTCGCGCTGGTCGGGCGGCTGGTCGGCGGGGCGTCCGTGCGGGACGTAGGCGCCGGCGTTGAGGCCGGTGTGCTGCGGGGAGCGGACGTGGACGTAGCGGTCGTCGGAGGCGGTGCCGGCGGTGCGCAGCGGCCCGTCGAGGCCGTAGTGGATCTCGCGGACGTCGGGGGAGGGCCAGGCGTCGTCGCCGGTCCAGCGGGTGCTGATCCAGCTGCGCAGGGCGGGTTCCCTGGTGGCACCGGTGTCGACGCCGCGCAGCCAGTGGTCCCACCAGCGCAGGGTCTCCGGCAGGGCGTCCTCGGGCAGGCCGTGCGGCCAGGGGCCGATCAGGGCGCGCGCGGTGGGGGACTCGGCGAGCAGGCGCAGCACGAAGGAGCAGGACGGGTCGCCCCAGCCGGCGAGCGCGAGGGTGGGCACCGGGACCGGCACGGTCGTCTCGCCGGCGGCGAGCCAGGTGTCGACGGGCGGCTCCAGGGACTCCAGCCGGGTCAGCCAGCGACCGCGCCAGGCGTCGCCGACGTGGCGCGGGTCCGGCGGCAGGGCGGCGTCGGCGACCAGGGCGGTGAGCCGGGTGTGCAGGTCGGCGGCGAGCACGGCGCCGCCGAGCCGGTGGCCGCCCTCGGGGCAGGCGGTGACGGCGGCGCCGACGGTGTCCGGTGCCCGGGCGGCGAGGCGCAGCGCGGTGGTGCCGGCGGCGCCGACGCCGAGCAGGCCGATCCGGCCGGTGGACCAGGGGCGGCGGGCGAGCCAGTCGACCACCACGGCGCCGTCGGTCAGCTCCTGTTCGCCGCCGGGTTCGCCGGGGGTGCCGCCGGAGTTGCCGTGCCCGCGGGTGTCGACCCGCAGGGCGGCGTAGCCGTGGCCGGCGTACCAGGGGTGGCGGCGGGCGTCCTCGGCGGCGGTCCGGTCGGTGAGGCGGTCGCCGGAGTACTCCAGCAGCGCGGGGACGGGCTCGTCGACGACGGGCCGCCACAGGCGGGCGGCCAGGTGCGTGCCGTCGGGCAGCGGGATGCGGACGTCCTCGCGGGTGGTGTGGAAGGGGTAGGACGGCATGGCCGCTCCCATCGGATCCCGGGCCGGGTGGGGGCCGGCGGGCCCGCGGCGCACGCGGTACGGGGGCTCGCTCCGTACGTGCGCGCCGCGGGCGTCGGCATTCCGACCCTAGGGGAGGTGCCGCCCGTTTTCCTGATGAGTGCGCTGCGGCGGTTACGCCTTGCTCAGCCAGGCGGTGGCGTTGAGGGCGAGGGCGGCGTCGGTGCCGGCCGGGTCGTCCCAGCCGTTGTACAGGGTGTTGCCGGACTGGCCGGTGCCGTCGTCGATCGGTGAGCTGTCGCCCCAGATCGCGACCCGGCCCGAGCCGAAGGTGCTGGTGACGAAGAAGGCGCCGGTGTTGCCGCTGTAGCCGGTCCGGTAGACCAGGCCCTTGACCGACGGGTTGTCGGCGGGCTTGAGGGTGAAGGTGGTGCCGTTGCGCAGGATCGAGCCGGTGACGGTGCCGAAGGGGCCGTGCAGGACGGGGTCGGCGGCGTCGTTGACGGCGCGCGGGTTGTCGGTGGTGATGTTGAGCAGGTCGACCGAGAAGCCGAACGGGTCGTTGTTGTTCACCCCGTTGCTGGTCAGCAGGTCGTTGATGATCTTCGGCGAGTCCCAGCCGTCGTTGTTGCGGTCGCTGTTGTTGTGGTCGGAGACCAGGAAGAGCCCGCCGCCGTTCTGGACGAACTTCATGATCGCGGTCTTCTCGGCCGTGCTGAACCGGATGTTGGGCTCCGGGACGACGAAGGTGTCGAAGTTGGCAAGGTCGAGCGCGCCGCCGGTGCCGTAGGTGATGGTCGAGCCGGACGGGAGGGTCTTGAGGCTGTACTGGCCGGTCTTCTGCAGGGCGACGCCCCAGGCGGACAGTGCGCCGGTCCAGCTCTTCTCGGTGGTGGGGTTGGCGTTCTGGGCGAGCGGGTCGGGCTGGCTGGTGCTGATGATCCAGTCGGCGTTGCCGGCGGTCTCGGCCTTGCTGTTGTCGAACAGCACCCGGTGCGGGGTGGCGCCGGTCGCGGTGGTGGCCGACGTGCTGGTGGCCGACGTGGGGGCGGCGGTGGCGGCCGGGGCGAGGGTGGTGAGGCCGGCCGCGAGCAGGGCCGCGCCGGAGAGGGCCGCGACAGTTCGGATACGGATCGTCATGTGCCGTTCCTCCGTGGGGAGTTGAGGTGTTCGGTGCCCGAGTTTTCGCGCGTGGAACTGGAGTATCCGCGCGTAGAGCGGCCGGAGGTAGTCCCGGAAGGTGACGAAGTCCTGTACGGAGCGTGGTGATCTCGGGGTGGGTGGAGACCAAGCTGTAATTGCGTATGACTTGCAACTGCGCGCGCCCAGGCGGAAAGATGGCCCAGCTCTCCCCGCTCCACCGAAAGGACACCACGATGACCGCCCCTCGCTGGCGCGACCGGCTCACCCGTGAGGAGTGGATCCGCCTGGCCGGAATGGGCGGGTTCATCCTCGCGCTGCACGTCATCGGCTGGTTCACCCTGCTCGCGCTGGTCGCGCCCGAGCACTACACCGTCGGCGGGCAGGTGTTCGGCGCGGGCATGGGCCTCACCGCCTACACCCTCGGCATGCGACACGCCTTCGACGCCGACCACATCGCCGCCATCGACAACACCACCCGCAAGCTGATGGGCCAGGGCAAGCGGCCGCTGTCGGTCGGCTTCTGGTTCTCGCTCGGGCACTCCTCGATCGTCTTCGGCCTCTGCGCGCTGCTGGCCTTCGGCATCCGCTCGCTGGCCGGCCAGGTGGAGTCCGACGACTCGACGCTGCACGAGATGACCGGCCTGATCGGCGTCACCGTGTCCGGCACCTTCCTGCTGCTGCTCGGCCTGATCAACCTGGGCGCCTTCAACGGCATCCTCAAGGTCTTCCGCAGGATGCGCGAGGGCGAGTACGACGAGGACGAGCTGGAGCGCCAGCTGGAGCGGCGCGGCCTGATGAACCGCATCCTCGGCCGGGTGACCAGGGCCGTCACCAAGCCCTGGCACATGTACCCGGTGGGCCTGCTGTTCGGCCTGGGCTTCGACACCGCCACCGAGGTGTCCCTGCTGGTGCTCGCGGGCGGCGCGGCGGCCTTCTCGCTGCCCTGGTACGCGCTGCTCACGCTGCCGATCCTGTTCGCGGCCGGGATGAGCCTGCTGGACACCATCGACGGCTCGTTCATGAACTTCGCCTACGAGTGGGCGTTCTCCAAGCCGGTCCGCAAGATCTACTACAACCTGACCGTCACCGGCCTGTCGGTGCTGGTCGCGCTGGTCATCGGCTCGATCGAGCTGATCGGCCTGCTCGGCGAGAAGCTGGACATCACCAGCGGGCCGATCGCCTGGGTCGGCGGACTGGACCTCAACTTCGTCGGTTACGCGATCGTCGGGCTGTTCGTGCTCACCTGGGCGGCGGCGATCGCCTACTGGAAATTCGGCAACGTCGAGGAGAAGTGGTCGGCCGGGCTGGCCGCCGCCGCCGCCTCCGCCGCCTCCGCGAAGTCCGAGTAGCGTCCGGGGACGGACCGAGGGGTCGGTGACCGGGGTCTGGTCACCGGCCCCTCGGGGCTTTCCGGGGCCGTGCGGCGCGGGGCCGTCGGGCCCGGCTAGCGCAGGGCGGCGAGCACCGCGTCCGCCATCGCCTTCTCGCCGGTCGCGTTCGGGTGGAACGGCACGGCGGGCGAGCCGGGCAGCGCGCCCTCGATCCAGCGGTCGTCCGAGCAGACGTCGTGCCCGACCGTCGGCGTCGCGGTGTCCACGTACGTCGCGCCGTTCGCCGCCGCGGTGGACCGCAGGGCGGAGTTCAGCTTGGTGAGCACGCCGTACATGTACTCGACGTCGCCCGGCGTCACCGGCTGGCGCAGCACGCACGTCGAGCCGTCGGCGGGCAGCACGGACGGGTAGCCGACCAGCAGCACCTTGGCGTTGGGGGCCTTGGCGTGGATCTGCCGGAGGGTGGTGGCGATCTGCGGGGTGATGGTGGAGCCGATCCGCTCGGCCAGGTCGTCGTTCCCGTACCGCCAGGACCACGTGCTCCAGTCCCAGTAGCCGTGGTGGTAGACGTCCTTGCAGGGCGTGCCGAGCGGGTTGACGACCGCGCCGGCGATGCAGGTGGCGACCAGTTCGCCGAGGCCGAGGTCGCTGGCCGCGAGGTCGTTGCCGCCGATCCCGAGGGTGACCAGGTCGGTGTCGGCGGTCAGGGCGTCGAACTGCGGGTCGTTGACCCGGATGAACGCGTCGTACTGGGGCTGCGTCATCGCCTTGATCTTGGCGGCGGAGCAGGTCACGTCGGTGTAGGTGCCGGCCTTGAGGGCGCCGGCCACCAGGTGGCCGTAGTTGCGGTCGGAGCGCAGGCAGAGTCCGGCGGACTGGCCGGGCACGCCGGCGCCCGCGGCGTAGGAGTCGCCGAGCGCCACGTAGTGCTTCGGGGCGGGCGTGGCGGCCTGGGCGGTGGTGGAGGTGAGCGCCAGGGCAGCGCCGAGGGCGACTGCGGCGAGCGCGGTGGAATTCCGGAGGTGCCGGGATTTCCGGGCAGGGCGGAGCACGGTTCCTCCTGGGGGAGAGAAACGACGGGTGGGGGGTCATGCCGAGCCGGGCCACAGCTACTCGCAGGTAAGTTACTGCCAGGTTTCGCGGCCGTCCATGGTTTGCGCGGAAATTGCCGAAATTCCGTCAGATGGGCTCCGCTCACATTTCGAATTTCGCTCCACCGTGTATCGGAGGTATTTCCGAAACGCCATGGAGCGGAATTCACGCACGCACTTGTCACCCACGGGCCGACCGGCGGTTGACCGGACGTCACCGCAGGCCGCAGTATCGGGCGCACCGCGACGGCGCGCCCCCCGGCCCGTCGCCACCGCGAGCCGCGACGGAGGACTGCGCATGGCCCTGGACGCCGACGTCATCGTCATCGGAGCGGGACTCGCCGGCCTCGCCGCCACCGCCGAACTCGCCGACGCCGGACGGAAGGTGATCCTGCTCGACCAGGAACCGGCGGCCTCGCTCGGCGGACAGGCGCACTGGTCCTTCGGCGGCCTCTTCCTGGTCGACTCGCCCGAGCAGCGCCGGATGCGGATCCGCGACTCGCACGCCCTCGCCTGGCAGGACTGGCTCGGCACGGCCGGCTTCGACCGCCCCGAGGACGCCTGGCCCCGCCGCTGGGCCGAGGCCTACGTGGACTTCGCGGCGGGCGAGAAGCGGTCCTGGCTGCACGGGATGGGCGTGCGGTTCTTCCCGGTGGTCGGCTGGGCCGAGCGCGGCGGCCTCCTCGCCGACGGGCCCGGCAACTCGGTGCCGCGCTTCCACATCACCTGGGGCACCGGCCCCGGGCTGCTCGAACCCTTCCTCCGCCGGGTCCGCGACGCCGCCGCGCGCGGCCTGGTCGACCTGCGCTTCCGGCACCGCGTCACCGGACTGGCCGCCACCGCGGGCGCCGTCGACACCGTCACCGGCGAAGTGCTGGAGCCGAGCCCGGCCGCCCGGGGCGAGGCCAGCTCCCGCACGGTCGCCGGGCACTTCGACCTGCGCGCCCAAGCCGTGGTGGTCACCTCGGGCGGCATCGGCGGCAACCACGACCTGGTCCGCGGGGCCTGGCCCGCCCGGCTCGGCACCCCGCCCGCCACACTGCTCTCCGGCGTGCCCGCACACGTGGACGGCCTGATGCTGGGGATCGCCGGCGCGGCCGGGGCCAGCCTGATCAACGGCGACCGGATGTGGCACTACACCGAGGGCATCGAGAACCGGGACCCGATCTGGGCCCGGCACGGCATCCGGATCCTGCCCGGCCCGTCCTCGCTCTGGCTGGACGCGCGCGGCCGACGGCTGCCCGTCCCGTTGTTCCCCGGCTTCGACACCCTCGGGACGCTCGAACACATCATGTCCACCGGGTACGGGTACACCTGGTTCGTGCTGAACCAGCGCATCATCGAGAAGGAGTTCACCCTCTCCGGCTCCGAGCAGAACCCCGACCTGACCGGGAAGTCCGTGCGCGGCGTCCTCCGCCGTGCCCTGCCCGGCGCCACCGGGCCGGTCCGCGGCCACCTCCGGCACGGACGGGACTTCGTCATCGCGGGCAACCTCGCCGACCTCGCCCGGGGTATGAACGCCAAGACCCGCGAGCCGCTGATCGACCCGGACGCGCTGCGCCGCACCGTCGAGGACCGCGACCGGCAGCTGGCCAACCCCTTCGCCAAGGACCTCCAGGTCACCGCCATCCACGGCGCCCGCCGCTACCTCGGCGACAAGCTCGTCCGCACAGCCGCCCCGCACCGGATCCTCGACCCGGACGCCGCCCCGCTGATCGCCGTCCGGCTCAACATCCTCACCCGCAAGTCGCTGGGCGGCCTGGAGACGGACCTGTCCTCGCGGGTGCTGCGGCCCGACGGGGAGGTGCTGCCCGGGCTCTACGCGGCGGGCGAGGCCGCGGGCTTCGGCGGCGGGGGCGTGCACGGCTACCGCTCGTTGGAGGGGACGTTCCTCGGCGGGTGCCTGTTCTCGGGCCGCACCGCGGGCCGGGCCGTGGCACGGGCCGTGGGGTAGCGGCCCGTTGCCGGGGGTGCCGGTGCCCTGCTGTCCGTCCCCGGTGTCGGGCCGGGAGCCGATCGCGGCGGACCCGACCGCGATGCACAGGAGGCCCGCGCCCCCGTGGCCACCGACGCCCACGGGGCCCGGCCCCTCCCTCTCGGCATCCGCCCCGCCCCCCTTCGCCGTGCTCGTGAACCGTGCGCATCCCAAGGGCCTGGCGGGCGCCCCCTGACCGGCGGGTACAGTGCGGGTGCAGAGCGCGCCGCCGACGACGAGGGGTACCAGGACCGATGAGCCGCCGAGACCGCGACCGCGACGGCGCCCGGGACCACGACCGGAAGCGGGGCGCCGGTTCCCCGGTGACCGTCACCGTCTGCCGCGGCTGCTGCTGCGGCACCGAGGCGAAGCACCCCGGGGTGGACCACGCGGGGCAGTACGAGCGGCTGCGGACGGCGGTGGGCCCGGCGGGCCGGGTCCGTGCCGTGAAGTGCCTGGACGTGTGCTCCCAGTCCAACGTGGTGGTGGTCGGCCCCTCCAGCGAGGGGCGGGCCGCGGGCGGACGGCCGGTGTGGCTCGGCTTCGTGCTGATGGACGAGATGATCGACGACATAGCCGCCTGGGTGCGCGCGGGCGGCCCCGGCCTCGCCGATCCGCCCGGCCTGCTCGACCTCCAGCTGATCTCGGTGTCCCGCCGGGTCCGCGAGGGCCTGCCGGAGTAGCGGTCGCGCCCGGGTCGCCTGACGCATCGTCAGATACCCGTCCCGGGGTGGCAGGGGAGCCCGCGCCACTACCATGACCGGTGGCGTCGAGCCGTTCCGCGCGAGGGAGGAAGACGATGACGACGGTCTGCCGCATCTGCGCGGGCACCGGCCGGACCGCCGGCCTCAACTGCCGGACCTGCCAGGGCACCGGTACCACCGAGGTGGGCGGCGGGGGCGGCAACTGCTTCCTGTGCGACGGCACCGGCGTGTACGTGCGCTACCGGGTGGACGCGGGCGGCACCAAGCACGCCTACCGGGACGAGATCTGCCGCACCTGCGACGGCACCGGCAACCGGGCCCCCACGCGGTGGGACGATCCCTCCTGACCCTCCTGACCCTCCTGGCCCTCCGGAACCCCGCGCCCGCCGGAAGGGGCTCCGTCGACGCTCCCTCAGGTGACGTGACGGACCGGGGTCATGATCCGGGGTCGGGTGGCCGCGGACGCGTCCTTTGCCAAGCCATGGTCGAACATTGGCGTTCGAATGGGGGATACGCTGCGGCCCGTTCACCGCGCGTCCGTGTGCGATCCACGAGCCGCTGACAGAGTCCCGCGCATGGATATCCCCAAGATGGGCGTGCCGGCCAAGCTCGCCGACCGCATGAGCACGGCCGAGCAGCACGAGTACCTGCGGGCCCGCTACTCCCGCCGCCGGATGCTGCGCGCCGGCGCCGTGACCGTCGGCGCCGTCGCCGTCGGCGGCGCCCTGGGCAGCGGCACCGCCTTCGCGGCGCCGGCCGGCCCGCAGCTGCTGACGGGCGGCACGACGGACGGCATCGACGGCGCGCTGGTCGCGCCGGTCGGCCGCCACCTCCAGTTCGGCCCCGAGCCGGACACCCAGTTCCGCGTCTCCTGGCAGGTCCCGGCGCCGGTCAAGAAGCCGTTCCTGCGCTTCGGCAAGACCCCGTGGGAGCTCAGCCACAAGGTCCAGGCCGAGGTCCGCGCGCTGCACACCCCGGCGCTGACCCCCACCGGCCAGCCGGTGGACCAGTACTACCTGCACGTGGCGCTGGAGGACCTGCACCCCGACACCACCTACTACTACGGTGTCGGCCACGAGGGCTTCGACCCCGCCTCGCAGCAGCAGATCTCCACCCTGCACACCTTCCGCACCGCGCCCTCCCGCGACCACCGCTGGGGCAAGGTGTACGAGCCGTTCACCTTCACCGCCTTCGGCGACCAGGGCGTCAGCGCGCACGCGGCGGGCAACGACCACGTCATCAAGGCGCAGAAGCCGGCCTTCCACCTGCACGCCGGCGACATCTGCTACGCCGACCCGGCCGGCTCCGGCACCGACCCGGACAAGTCCGTCTTCAACGCGAAGACCTGGGACGACTTCCTGGTCCAGACCGAGACGGTCGCCGCCGAGATCCCGTGGATGGTCGCCTACGGCAACCACGACGTCGAGGCCTGGTACTCGCCCAACGGCTACGGCGGCGAGAACACCCGCTTCTTCCTGCCGAACAACGGTCCGGACCCGCGCAACGTCCCCGGCGTCTACACCTTCCGCTACAAGAACGTCGGCGTCATCTCCCTGGACGCCAACGACGTCTCCTACGAGATCCCGGCCAACCTGGGCCTCTCGGCGGGCAAGCAGACCAAGTGGCTGGAGCGCACCCTCAAGGACCTGCGGAACGACGAGACGATCGACTTCGTCGTGGTCTTCTTCCACCACTGCGCCTTCTCCACCACCGTCGCGCACGCCTCCGAGGGCGGCGTCCGCGAGGCCTGGGTGCCGCTGTTCGAGAAGTACCGCGTGGACCTGGTCATCAACGGCCACAACCACATCTACGAGCGCACCGACGCCATCCTGGGCAACAAGGTCTCGAAGCAGGTGCCGAGCGGCGCCACCATCGAGCCCGAGAAGGACGGCGTGGTCTACGTGACCGCGGGCGCGGCCGGCCGCAGCCTGTACAAGTTCGACGTGCCGGACACCTACGAGGGGCACGAGAACCACCAGGACGAGGTCACCACCTACTACTGGAGCAAGGGCCGGGTGAAGACCCCCGAGACCATCCAGTGGTCGCGGGTGCGCTACACCGGCTACTCCTTCATCAAGGTCGACGTCACCCCGGCCCACCTGGGCCAGAAGTCGGTCATGAAGGTCACCGCGCTGGCCGAGGACGGCACGCAGATCGACAACTACTCGATCCTGCGCAAGGTCGGCGAGGGCTGGGACTCGAACCGCGACGACGACGGCGAGGGCGGCGGCTGGGGCTGGTAGTCCCGGCGGTCGTGACGGTGCCCCGGCGTCGGTTCCTCCGACACCGGGGCACCGGCGCGTTCAGCGCCGGGGCCCGTACATGATGACGGCGACCCCGGCCAGGCAGATCAGCGCGCCCGCGACGTCGTAGCGGGTCGGCCGGAAGCCGTCCGCCACCACGCCCCAGGCCAGCGAGCCGGCCACGAACACCCCGCCGTACGCGGCCAGCACCCGGCCGAACTGGCTGTCCGGCTGCAGGGCCGCGACGAAGCCGTAGGCGCCGAGCGCCACCACGCCCAACCCGGCGAGCCACCAGGGCCGTTGCTCGCGCACGCTCTGCCAGACCAGCCAGCAGCCGCCGATCTCGGCGAGCGCGGCGAGGGCGAACAGGGCGACGGAGCGCAGGACGGTCATGAGGCCGAGCGTAGGTGTTCAGCCCTGGCGGTACGTCGCCAGGAAGCGGCCGATCCGGTTGATGGCCGTCTCCAGGTCGTCGGCCCGGGGCAGGGTGACGAAGCGGAAGTGGTCCGGGCGGGGCCAGTTGAAGCCGGTGCCCTGGACGACGTGGATCTTCTCGCGCAGCAGCAGGTCCAGCACGAACTGCTCGTCGTCGACGATCCGGTGCACCGCCGGGTCCAGCTTGGCGAAGGCGTACAGGGCGCCCTTGGGCTTGACGCAGCTGACGCCGGGGATCTCGTTGAGCGCCCGGACCGCGATGTCGCGCTGTTCGGTGAGCCGGCCGCCGGGCAGCACCAGGTCGTTGATGGACTGGTGGCCGCCGAGCGCGGCCTGGACGGCGAACTGGGCGGGCACGTTGGGGCACAGCCGCATGCCGGAGAGCATGGTGAGGCCCTCCAGGTAGTCGGTGGCGTGCTGCTTGGGACCGGAGACGACCAGCCAGCCGCTGCGGAAGCCGGCCACCCGGTAGGACTTGGAGAGGCCGTTGAAGGTGAGGGTGAGCACGTCGTCGGCGAGCGCGGCCAGGCAGTGGTGCTCGGTGCCGTCGTAGAGGATCTTGTCGTAGATCTCGTCGGCGAGGACCATCAGCTGGTGGCGGCGGGCCAGGTCGAGGATGCCCTCCAGCAGTTCCTTCGGGTAGACCGCGCCGGTGGGGTTGTTGGGGTTGATGACGACGATCGCCTTGGTGCGGGCGGTGATCTTGGCGGCGATGTCGTCCAGGTCCGGGTACCACTCGGCCCCTTCGTCGCACAGGTAGTGCACGGCCTTTCCGCCGGCCAGCCGGACCACGGCCGTCCAGAGCGGGTAGTCGGGCATCGGCACGAGCACCTCGTCGCCGTCGTCCACCAGCGCGGTGACGGCCATCTGGATCAGCTCGGAGGCGCCGTTGCCGAGGTAGACGTCGTTGACGCCGACGCCCTGGACCCCGCGCTGCTGGTAGTACTGCACCACGGCGCGGCGGGCCGGCAGGATGCCGCGCGAGTCGCTGTAGCCGTGCGCCTTCGGCAGGTTGCGGATGATGTCCTGGACGATCTCCTCGGGCGCCTCGAAGCCGAACGGGGCGGGGTTGCCGGTGTTCAGCCGCAGCACCGTGTGCCCGGCCTCCTCCAGGGCGTTGGCCTGGTCGACCACCGGCCCGCGGATCTCGTAGCACACGTCATTCAGCTTGCTGGACTGCCGAAACTCCATCTGTGGCCTCCCGACCGTCACCACCGCTCCGCTGCTTCCACTTTGTTCTACCAAGTTGGCACTTGGAAAGTCCAACCTTTTGGCTATGCTGATCGACATGTCACGCCGAAGCTACGACCAGTACTGCGCCGTCGCCCGCGCCCTGGACGCGGTGGGGGAGCGCTGGAGCCTCCTGATCGCCCGTGAACTCCTCGACGGTCCGCGCCGCTACACCGACCTGCACGCCGACCTGCCCGGGGTCTCCACCGACATCCTGGCCGGCCGGCTCAAGCAGCTGGAGGGCGAAGGACTGGTCACCAGGCGGCGGCTGGAACGCCCGGCCAACGCGACGGTCTACGAGCTGACCGGGCGCGGCCGCGAACTGCGCCCGGTCATCGAGGCGCTGGGTGAGTGGGGCCTGGCCGCCCTCGGCGAGCAGCGGCCCACCGACGCCGTGCGCGAGCACTGGTTCACGCCCCGGAAGACGGAGGACGCGTCGGCGCCCGTCGAGGGCTGACGCGCCACGGACGGTGCGCCACGGACGGTGCACGCACTCGGCGGTGCCGGCGACCCGGGCGACTCGGGTGGCCCGGGGGCGCGGGCGGCACAGGCGGAGCGGCCGGAGCGGCCGGAGCGGCGAACGGGGCGGCGGCAAGGCCCCCGTCGCCGGCCGCCGCCCCGTGACCCCAGGATGGCGCGGGCCGATAAACGAACGGTCGGTGTGCGATGAGCGCCGAGGTCAGGGGCCTCGCCGCAGGGCCGCGCAGGCGCACACGTACGATCGTCGGACCGCGACGCCGTCCCAGGAGAGCGGAGGCCAGCCCGTGCCCACCACCCACCGCAGCTACGCCGACTACGTCGCCCTCGGCGACTCCTTCACCGAAGGCATGTGCGACGACCTGCTGCCCGACGGCCACTACCGCGGCTGGGCCGACCGGGTCGCCTCGGCGCTGGCGGCGGAACGCGCGGACGGCGGCTTCCGGTACGCCAACCTCGCTGTCCGCGGCAAGCTCATCGGCCAGATCCACGACGAGCAGCTCGCCCCCGCCGCCGCCATGGGCGCCGACCTGGTCACCCTCGCCGGCGGCCTCAACGACGTGCTGCGCCCCGGCTGCGACATCGACCGGGTCGAGCGGCTGCTCGGGGACTGCGCCCGCGAACTGCGGGCCACCGGCGCCACCGTCGTCCTGTTCACCAGCACCGACCCCACCCGCAGGATGGCGGGCGGCGCCCGGCTGCTGCCCACCATCCTGAGGATGAAGGCCTTCGTGCAGGAGCTGGGCGCCCAGGACGGCTTCGCCGTCGTCGACCTCTTCTCCGCACCCTGCTTCGACGACCGCCGGCTGTGGGCCGAGGACCGGCTGCACCTCTCCCCGGAGGGCCACCGGCGGGTCGCCGAAGGCGTCCTGGAAGCCCTCGGCCGCCCCGCCTCCTTCGACTGGCGCGCCCCGCTGCCCGCCGCCGCCCCGCCCGGTCGCGCCGAACGGATGCGCGCCGACGCCCGCTGGCTGCGCACCCACCTCGGCCCCTGGATCGGCCGCCGCCTGACCGGCCGCTCCTCCGGCGACGGCCGCCCGCCGAAGCGGGCCGAGCTGCTGCCGTACTCGTAGCCCCAGGCCGGACCGGGGGCTCGGCCGCGCCCGTCCCCGGGCGGTCAGTGACTGTCCGTCGGCTCCAGGACGAGGCTCGCCATCGGGGCGTGGGTGGTCCAGCCGAGCGCGGTGTAGAGCGCCTGCCCCTCCGGCGTGCCGACCAGCACGCCGGTGCGCGCGCCCCGCTCGTACGCGGCGGCCTGCAGCGTACGCATCACCAGGACGCCCAGGCCCCGGCGGCGGAACTCCGGCGCGGTGGTGATCTGGTCCGGGACGGCCACCGGGCCGGCCAGGCCCGCCTGGCCGCGTGCCGCGAGGTGCCCGGCACCGGTGCGCACCAGGACCCGGAGGACGCCGCCGCGCTCCCAGGTGGTCACGGTGAAACCGGCCGGGGGCTCGGGCCGCTCGGGGGCGAGCGGGACGCTCATCAGGAAGCCAGGCGCGTCCAGCCGCCACTGCGGCCCCAGCCAGGGGCGGACGGTGGCGTCCTCGGCGAAGAGCTTCAGCCAGGTGGTCGGCGCGGTGGTGTCCGCGGCGATCTTGCGGACCTCGGTCTCGGTCGGCTCGGGCAGCACGTGCCGGCCCACCTCGCCGACCGGCGCGCCGACGTCGATGGTCCAGCCCCAGGGCTGGTCCACCGGCTCGGCGGAGCCGCGCGAGACGGCCCAGCCCGAGATCCACATCCGGACCAGCTCCCTGATGCCCGGTTCCTGCATGGCGCGTACCCCCCGTGTAATGGTCTCTCCTGTCATGGATACCTTACCGGCGCTGCGGGGGGTCTGCCCAGTAGGATTTCCCGGACCACGGCGTCGCACCGGCGCCCGGCTGGAAGGACCCGGAACGTGCGCGAGACCGAGCCGCCGCAGGACCCCACGGCGGCCGAACCGACCCCGCTCCGGTCCGACTGCGGCAGTTGCTTCGGGCTCTGCTGCGTCGCCCTGCCGTTCTCGGCCGGCACCGACTTCGCCGTGAACAAGGCCGCCGGCAGCCCCTGCCGCAACCTGCGGACCGACTTCACCTGCGGCATCCACGCCCGGCTGCGCGACAGCGGCTTCCAGGGCTGCACCGTCTACGACTGCTTCGGCGCCGGGCAGCGGGTCTCCCAGGTGACCTTCGGCGGCCGCAGCTGGCGCGAGGAGCCGGACAGCGCCGGGCCGATGTTCGAGGTCTTCCCGGTCGTGCGGCAGCTGCACGAACTCCTCCGCTACCTCACCGAGGCGCTCACCTTCGAACCCGCCCGCTCCGTCCACGCCGACCTGCGGCAGGCCCTGGAGGAGACCGACCGGCTGGCCGGCGGCACCCCCGAGGAGATCCTCGCCGTCGACGTCCCGGCCCACCGCCGGCGCGTCAGCGACCTCCTGCTGCGCGCGAGCGAACTCGTCCGCGCCGCCGTCCCGCGCCGCCGCGAGCACCGCGGCGGGGACCTCTTCGGCGCCCGGCTGCGCGGCGCCGACCTGCAGGGGGCCAACCTGCGCGGGGCGCTCCTGGTGGCCGCCGACCTCTCCGGCGCCGACCTGCGCCTGGCCGACCTGATCGGCGCCGACCTGCGCGACACCGACCTGGCCGGCGCCGACCTCAGCACGGCCCTCTACCTCACCCAGGCCCAGCTGCACGCCGCCCGCGGCGACGCCGCCACCCGCCTCCCGGCCGGC
The DNA here is from genome assembly GCF_042735125.1 of Kitasatospora sp. NPDC059599. NCBI lineage: Bacteria > Bacillati > Actinomycetota > Actinomycetes > Kitasatosporales > Streptomycetaceae > Kitasatospora > Kitasatospora sp. NPDC059599. The sequence goes on from NZ_JBHWCL010000116.1 coordinate 23,853, forward strand.
CTCACCCGGCCCGCCCACTGGCCCGCCACGGCGGCGCCGGCGGCGGGCCGGGCGGCGAAGCCCCGGTCGGGTGCACGGCCGGGCGCCGCGGCCGGCAAGGGTGACGGCCGTCCGGCCCGGGGGCGCCGCCGCTAGGCCGCGAGGCCACGAGGGCAGGGATCAGGGATCAGGGATCAGGGGCCGGGAGGCCGCTGGGCCGGGGCGGCCGGTCTCCCGCGCGCGGTGCGGCTCAGTCGGTCAGCAGCCGGGTGCGCAGGGCGTCGATCCGGTCGCGGCTGATGCCGAGGGTGCCGGTGAGGTAGCCCTCGACGGAGCCGTGGCGGGCGGCCAGGTCGGCGAGGGTGAGGCGGATGACGGCCTCCGGTGCGCGGCCGTAGCCGGGCCAGCGCAGGGTGCGGCCGGGGTGGGCGGCGTGCCACTCGGCGACGAAGTGCGCGGTGGCGAGTTCGGTGAGGGCGAAGTCGGCGGCGATGTCGTCCTCGGCGACGCCGAGCAGGGTGAGCAGCAGGGCGGCGACGAGCCCGGTGCGGTCCTTGCCGGAGGCGCAGTGGAAGACCACCGGGGCGTCGGCGTCGGTGATCACGTCGAGGACCTGGCGGATCTCCTTCACCCCGTCCTCGGCGACCTCGGCGAAGCGGTCGGCGAGGTAGCGCCAGGGGTCGAGCTCGGGGTCGATCTCGGCCTGGTCGTACGGGCGGTGCTCGATGGAGAGGTTGTGGTACTCCACCCCGGCCACGTCGGGCATCCGGCCCTTGGCGGCGATCTCCCAGGGGTAGCGGAGGTCGATCACGGTGCGGACACCGAGTGCCCGGAGCCGGTCGAGGTCGGCGGGCGAGGCGAGCTTGCCGAGCGAGTCGGAGCGGTAGAGCAGGCCCCACCGGACGGACCGTCCCCCGGCGGCCGGATAGCCGCCCAGGTCGCGGAAGTTGTGCAGGGCATCGAAGGCGTGGTGACGCGTTGTCATGTGCGGCACTCTAGCCAGCGGTGGGCGGACCGTAGCCGTGGGCGAGGTGGTCGAAGGCGCGGGTGGCGTCGCCGGCCGCCTCGGCGTGCAGGTCGTCGGCGGTGCGGCCGCCGTCCTGGATGCGGCGCCAGTTGTGCAGGGCGAGGACCCGCTGGGTGGCGGTGACCTGGGCGGCGAGCAGTGCGGCGGAGAGCTCGCGGGGCTCGGGGAGGTCGGGGGTCTCGCGCAGGGCGTCGGCCAGGGACCGTTCGGCACGGGCCACGTACTCGCCGACCCGGGCGGCCAGGCTGGGGGTGCCGTGGACCAGGGCGGTGAAGGCGAGCACGGCGGGGTGGTCGTTGAGGCCGGTGACGGGGTCGCGCCGGGTGAGGCCGGTCAGGAAGTCGCGGAGCAGGGCTTCGATCACGGGCTCGCCGGGGAGCCGGGTGCGGACGACCTCCGCCGCCTGTTCCTGGTGGTCGGCGAAGCGGTGGACGACCAGATCCTCCTTGCTGGGGAAGTAGGAGAACAGTGTCGGCTTGGAGACCTCGGCGGCCGCCGCGACCTCCGCCACCGACACCCGGTCGAAGCCGTGCTCCAGGAAGAGGGCGATGGCGGCCTCCGAGATGGCCCGCCGGGTCTGCTCCTTCTTGCGCTCGCGCAGTCCGCTCATGGGGTCAGGCTAACAGGACGCTTGACTCGGGAAGGTTTCTTACCCGGTCTTGCCGCCGCTGCCCGCTGCCCGCTGCCCGCTGCCCGGCGTCCGCCGTTCCCGCATCCGATCCGTCGTTCCCGCGGGCATCCGGTCCTCAGGAGCCGAGCGACTCCAGGATCCGGCGGATCGACTCGACCACCGGGGCGCCCGCCGTCACCAGGGAGGCGACGCCGGAGATGTTCCGCAGTGCGCGCCGCAGGACGGTCGGCGGTGTGGCGGTGCCGTCACCGAGGGCCTCCAGCGACTCGTCCAGCACCTCGCGGTCCTCGGCCGGCACCTGTCCGCGCAGGGCGTGCACGGCGGCGACGAGTTCGCGCATCGCGGCCTGGGGGTCGGCCGGGGCCTGGTTCTTGACGATGCCGATGTTGTGGTCGCCGTGCTGGGTGACGGAGTCGCCGAAGTGGATGTTGCCGGTCATCAGCCCACCTGCTTCCCGATGTTGTGGTCGCCGTACTGGTTGATCTTGTCGCCGATGTGGACGTTCTCCACCTGGAGGGCGAACTCGGCCTGGGGGTTGTCGATCGCCTCCATGATCATCTGGATCAGGTCGCCGATCTGCCGCGGGTCATGGCTCACCACCGCAGTGGTCGAGGAGTTGGAGGTCTCGATGACCAGCTTGTACAGCGCCCGCTGGCGCAGCCTGGTGACCAGACGGTAGGTGATGAAGGCCAGGCCGGCGAGCAGCAACAGCCCCGGGAGGACCGCCGCCTGCGACGTCTCGACCGAGTTCCGGACGAGGGTGCCGAGGATGGCGGTGGCGAACACCAGCCCGAACAGCTGCCGGACGAACCGGATGATCGTCCACGAGCGCTTGGGCGGCCACCAGACCAACTGTCGCGCCCGGGCGATGTGCTGCAACGGGTACGCGTCGCCACCGATCCACAGCACCCGCCGGCTCACGCTGACGTCGATCACGTTCCGGGCCAAGTCCGTTCCCCCTGAGCGTAGTGGCGGGAGCACCATAGCAACCGGTACCGACATCGTGACGGTGGATCATCCGTACGGGTCAGGCCGCGGCCAGGCGGGCAGTGACCTCGACCTCGATCCTCATCCGGGGGTCGGCGAGCCCGCACGCCTGCATCGTGGCGGCCGGTCGGGCGTCGCCGAAGCAGCGGCGCAGGGCCGGCCGGCAGGGCTCGAAGTCCGCACGCTCGGGCAGCAGATAGCGCACCCGGACCACGTCGGCGAAGCCGAGGTGTTCCGGGAGGGGCCCGGCGGGCGTCTAGACGCTGCGGTCGGCGAGCACCTGGCGCACGACGTGGCGGGCGTTGGCGGTCAGCGCCGGGTCGGTGTGGCGGTAGTAGGGGATCGTCACCAGGGCGATGGAGAAGGCCCAGGCCCGGCCGCGGGCCCACATGGCGTCGTCGGCGCGCAGGGCGGCACGGAAGGTGGGGCGGGCGGTGGCGGGCAGCAGGTTCCAGGCGGCGATCAGGTCGGCGGTCGGGTCGCCGACGCCCATCAGGGCGAAGTCGATGACGGCGGCGAGCCGGCCGGTCCGGGACAGCAGCAGGTTGCCGGGGGTGAGGTCGCCGTGCATCCAGACCGGCGGTCCGGCGTAGTCGGGCACCCGGAGCGCCTTGTCCCACAGGGCGGTTGCGGCCGCGGTGTCGATCGAGCCGGCGAGCTGGGCGATGGCCGCCCGGGTCGAGCCGTCCCGGGAGGCGAGCGGGGCGCTGCGGTGACCGGCCGGGGCGTCGGCCGGGTCGACGGCGCGCAGGGCGTTGACGAAGCCGGCCAGGTCGCGGGCCAGGGCGTCGGGTGCGGCGAGCACGCCGACCGCCGGGTTGACGCCGTCGATCCAGTGCAGCACCGACCACTCCCACGGGTAGCCGGCGGCGGGCCGGCCGACCGCGAGCGGGGCGGGCACCGGCAGCGGCAGCCGCGGTGCCAGCGCGGGCAGCCAGCGGTGCTCCCGACGGACGTTCCCGGCCGCCCACTCCACCCGGGGCAGCCGGACGGCGAGTTCGGGCCCGAGGCGGAACATCGCGTTGTCCGCCCCGGCGGAGCCGACCGGCGTGATGGGAAGGCGCTCCCACTGCGGGAACTGGGCGGCGATCAACCGCCGTACCAGGGCCGCGTCGACCACCGGCTCGTCGGGGTGCATCCGGGTGGCAGCGCACATGCCCGGCAGCGTACCGCCCCGATCGTTTCCGTTCAGGCGTATTCCCCAACTGCGTGGACCCCTAGGCTGACGACATGGTGATCGGGCAGCAGACGGCGGGGGAACGACGGGCCCTGCACGCGGCCCTGGCCGGGCTGACACTGCTCGCCCTGCTGGGCGCGGTCGGACGGTTCAGCCGGCGCCCGGGCGGCCTGCTGGTGCTGCGCGACTGGCTCGACCGGCCGCTGCTGCTGTTCACCGCCGCCCTGCCGCTGCTGCTGGTGGTGCTGTACTGCGTCACCTGGCGGGCCTGGATCCGGGTGGTCCTGGGCATCGGCGTGCTGCTGACGGCCGCGGGGACGGTGCCGCTGTGGGTGTTCCTGGACGCCCCGCAGGTCACCGGGACGGAGGGCGCGCCGGAACGGCCGGACCGGCGGATCGTCCGGCAGGAGGAGCCCGGGATGCTCAGCGCCGCCCAGCGGATCTACGTCGACCAGGGCACCGGACTGACCACCCGCCGCTGGCAGATCGCCTACGCGGACTTCGCGTACGGCGACCTGGTCGACGCCGCCTGGGACGGGCCGGACCGGGTCAGACTGACCTCCGGCGGCCGGACCACGGTGATCGGCCTGGCCGCCGACGGCCGGCCCAGCGGATCGCTCACGCTGGGGTGACCCGCACCCGCACCCCGATCGTGCCGTCCTTGCCGAACCGCAGCACGTTCGCGGTCAGCGCGATCGCGCACAGCAGCCCGTACTTGCGCCGCAGCAGCTTGCGGTAGGCGGGCGCCCGGACCGGGTCGAGCACGGCCGTGGCCGGGACCTGCGGGCCGAGCAGGTTGCCGCGGATGTCACTGGGGCCGACCAGCACGTCCCGGCGGTTGCGCAGGCGCTTGACCTTGCCGGTCTTCGTCACGGTGGTGAAGACCAGCGCGTCGCCGTCCCGCGCGACCCAGACCGGGGTGGCCACCGGAGCGCCGTTCCTCCGGTAGGTGGTGAACAGCAGGTACTTGGCGGCGGCGAGCCGCTCCAACTCGGCGGCAGCGTCCAGAGTGTCCATGCCCGCCAGCCTAGGGAGCCGCAACTGGGCATCGCTTGAGCCTCCTTGGGGCCGCCGGCCGGGCGCGCCACGCCCGGCCGGCACGGGTGCGGCCGGGCGTCGTCGCCGGTACCTGCCAGAATGCAGGGCGTACGGCGAAAGCACTGAAGGAGAAGGTGACCGGCTTCGTGACCACGCCAGTCGAACAGGTGGCCCGGCAGGCCCAGCACGCGATCGAGCGCAAGATCGCCGAGGAACTGGGCGTCCGCGAGGGGCAGGTGAAGGCGGCCGTCGACCTGCTCGACGGCGGCGCGACCGTGCCCTTCGTGGCCCGCTACCGCAAGGAGGCCACCGGATCCCTCGACGACACCCAGCTGCGCGGCCTGGAGGAGCGGCTGCGCTACCTGCGCGAGCTGGAGGAGCGCCGGGCGGCCGTCCTGGACTCGATCGAGTCCCAGGGCAAGCTGGACGACGCGCTGCGCGCCCGGGTGCTCGCCGCGGACTCCAAGGCCCGGCTGGAGGACATCTACCTCCCGTTCAAGCCGAAGCGGCGCACCAAGGCGCAGATCGCCCGCGAGGCAGGGCTGGAGCCGCTGGCCGACACCCTGCTCGCCGACCCCGCCCAGGACCCGGCGGCCCTCGCGGCCGGCTACCTCAACGAGTCGGTGGCGGACGCCCCGGCGGCCCTGGAGGGCGCCCGGGCGATCCTGGTCGAGCGCTTCGGCGAGGACGCCGACCTGGTCGGCTCGCTGCGCGAGCGGATGTGGACCCGCGGCCGCGTGGTCGCCACGGTCCGCGACGGAAAGGAGCAGGACGGCGCCAAGTTCGCCGACTACTTCGACTTCGCCGAGCCCTTCACCAAGCTCCCCTCGCACCGCATCCTGGCGATGCTGCGCGGCGAGAAGGAGGAGGTGCTCGACCTCGAACTCTCGCCCTACGACGGCGAGTCCGAGGGCGACCTGCCCGGCGCCAACGACTACGAGCAGCGGATCTCCGCCCGCTTCGGCATCGCCGACCGCGGCCGCCCCGCCGACAAGTGGCTCGGCGACACCGTCCGCTGGGCCTGGCGCACCCGGATCCTGGTGCGCCTCGGCATCGACCAGCGGGCCCGGCTGCGCGTCGAGGCGGAGGAGGAGGCGGTGCGCGTCTTCGCCGCCAACCTGCGCGACCTGCTGCTCGCCGCCCCGGCCGGCACCCGCGCCACCATGGGCCTGGACCCGGGCTTCCGCACCGGCGTGAAGGTCGCCGTGGTGGACGCCACCGGCAAGGTCGTCGCCCACGACACGATCTACCCGCACCAGCCCGCCAACAAGTGGGACGCGGCCCTGAACACCCTCGCCGCGCTGGCGAAGAAGCACGACGTCGACCTGGTGGCGATCGGCAACGGCACGGCCTCCCGGGAGACCGACAAGCTCGCCGAGGACCTGATCAAGCGCCACCCGGAGCTGAAGCTCACCAAGGCGATGGTCAGCGAGGCCGGCGCCTCGGTCTACTCGGCCTCCGCGTTCGCCTCGCAGGAACTGCCGGAGCTGGACGTGTCGATCCGCGGCGCGGTCTCGATCGCCCGCCGCCTGCAGGACCCGCTGGCCGAGCTGGTCAAGATCGACCCCAAGTCGATCGGCGTCGGCCAGTACCAGCACGACCTGAGCGAGGTGAAGCTCTCCCGCTCACTGGACGCCGTGGTCGAGGACTGCGTCAACGCCGTCGGGGTGGACGTCAACACGGCCTCGGCGCCGCTGCTCACCCGGGTCTCCGGCATCACCGGCACGCTGGCCGACAACATCGTCGCCCACCGCGACGCCAACGGCCCGTTCCGCACCCGCAGGCAGCTGAAGGACGTCTCCCGGCTCGGCCCCAAGGCCTTCGAGCAGTGCGCGGGCTTCCTGCGCATCCCCGGCGGCGAGGACCCGCTGGACGCCTCCAGCGTGCACCCCGAGGCGTACCCGGTGGTGCGCCGGATCCTCGCCGCGACCGGCGGGGAGCTGCGGGAGCTGATCGGCAACGGCGAGCGGCTGCGCGCGCTGCGCCCGGCGGACTTCGCCGACGACACCTTCGGCGTCCCGACCGTCACCGACATCCTCGGCGAGCTCGACAAGCCCGGCCGCGACCCGCGCCCGGCCTTCCGCACCGCGACCTTCAAGGAGGGCGTCGACAAGATCGGCGACCTGGAGGCCGGCATGGTGCTGGAGGGCGTGGTCACCAACGTCGCCGCCTTCGGGGCCTTCGTGGACGTGGGCGTCCACCAGGACGGGCTGGTGCACGTCTCGGCGCTGTCCAGGACCTTCGTGAAGGACCCGCGCGAGGTCGTCAAGCCCGGCGACATCGTGAAGGTCCGGGTGGTCTCGGTGGACGTGCCGCGCAAGCGGATCGGGCTCACCCTGCGGCTGGACGACGAGGTCGGGCGCGAGCGCGGGGACCGGGGCGACCGGGGCGGCGACCGCGGGGACCGGGGCGACCGGCAGGCCCGTCCGCCGCGTCAGGAGCGGCGCGGCGGCGGTCAGGGCAGTCAGGGCGGCCAGGGCGGCCAGGACCGGCGCGGCGGCCAGGGCGGTCGTGACCGGGGCGACCGTGGCGGCTCCGCCGGCGCGGCGCCGGCCAACAGTGCCATGGCGGACGCGCTGCGCCGGGCCGGCCTGACCGGTGGCGGCGACGGCTCGGGCGACCGGCGCTCCGGCCGGCGCTGACCGGATCCGGGTGCACGACGGCGGGGCCGGTGGACACCACGTCCACC
>NZ_JBHWCL010000117.1:0-31180 GCF_042735125.1 Kitasatospora sp. NPDC059599
GAACCAGGCGTGCAGGTCCGGTCGGCAGCCGGTCTTCTCAGGAGTCGGCTTGCTCAGAGGTCGGCCTCCTCAGGAGTCGGCCTGTTCAGAAGTTGGCCTTCGCGAACGCGAGGGCCGCGCTCACGTTGGCGAGTCCCGGCCCGGTGGCCTCGTCCGGGCCCGGCCCGGCCGGGTTGTTGAACCGCGGGTGGTTGTGGCCGGCGGTGACGTCGGTGGCGGTCGTCACGAGTGCCTCCGTCACCTGCTGGACCGTCATGCCCGGCCGGCCGTTCTGGCCGAGCAGGACGGCGACTGCTCCGGCGATCTGCGGGGCGGCCGCCGAGGTGCCCGAGAAGAGCGCCCAGGCGTCGTCGAGGGTCGTGCCGTCGGGGGTGTCCGGCATCTGCCCGTCGCTCGCCTGACTCTGCTCGACGTCGAGCTCGCAGCCCGGCTGCACGGGGAGCATCAGGTACTGGGCCCGCGGCAGCATCCCCACCAGCCCGCAGACCGTGGGCACGACCTCACCGGGGAACCAGGGACTGGCGTACCCGCTCGCGTAGTCGGACGCCTGGACGCCGAGGCCCGGGCCGACGAACACCCCGCCGGCCGCGATCACTCCGGGGACCTGCGGTTCGACGGAGAAGTGGCCGTTGCCGGCCGAGAACACCACCACGATGCCCTTCTCCACCGCGTCCTTGATCTCCAGGATCCAGACCCGGGACGCTGCGGGTGGCTGCGGGTCCAGGGGCGGGAAGTCGAGGTCGCCACCCCAGGAGTTGGTGAGCACCCTCGGGTGAGCGGCCTTCGCCAGGAGGAAACCGGCCACGGCGCTGGTCAGGTTGCCGCCGGCGTCGCTGGCCCGGAAGAACTTCAGCTTCGCGCCGGGCGCCACGGCGAAGATGTTGGCCGACTCTCCCGTCCCGTGCCCGATCGGGTCCTTGGCGGGGCTGGTCCCGGGCACCACGGTGACGACGGGATCGACGTCGTAGCCCTGCAGGGTGAAGAAGGGGTGCGGGTAGTGTCCGGTGTCCACCATGGCGACGTCCACGCCCGCGCCCACCGCGCCCTGCGCGTGCGCAGCGGTGGCGCCGAGCAGCATGGCCACGTCGCCGGGGAGCCGCAGGTGGAACTTGCTCACGTTCGGTGGCTGCGGGCTCGGCGACAACCGGTAGCAGGAGCGCGGCTGTTCGAGCACGACGGCCTCGATGTCGTCGGTGTCCGGCGCGGCCCCGACACCCCGGGCGGCGGGCTGGTCCGGGCCCACCAGGTCGAGGTGGGTCACGTAGCGGCGGCGCCCGGTCGACACGTGCTGGAGGGCCTCGTACGAGGTGACCCGGCCACCGGTCAGGCGCTCGTAGGCCGCCGGCGATCCGTAGACCGTGAAGCCGAGTCGGCTCTCGGCGGTGACCGTGAGTCCGGCCTCCTCCGCCCGTTCCTTGGCCCGGGTGCGGACGGTTTCACCGGCCCGGAACGGCGCGGCCGAGGTCAGGTCGGTCGCCTCGGTCATCGGCGTTCCACCCTCCGACCGTGCCGACACGTAGCCGAACACCAGGTCGGGAGGAGGTTGCCCGTTCTGCGTTGTCGTGGGAAGCATCATGTCTCCTCAGGGGATGAACCGGGCCTCGGGTACCCGGGAGAACTGTCGTCATGCGTCAGGGAAAGGGGTTCCGGGACCGGCAGTACGGTGACGGACCGTACGGCTTCCCGGAGTTCGTCCGGGACGGGCAGGGCCTCCGCGCCCGAGGGGGAGACCGGGCCGTGCCCGAACACCTCCCGGAACCGCGCCGTCGGGCCCGTGACCAGCGCACCGGCGGCCATCGGCAGGACCGAGATCCCGCGCCCGGCACACCAGTTCCGCAGGGCGTCGAGCCGCGCGCCGTCGCCGGACCGCAGCTCGACCACGGCCTCGACGGCACCCGGTCCGGAGCCGCGTCCGGTGCCGTGTCCGGCGCCCGGTCCGTGGCCCTGTGCCGTGTCCATGGTTCCTAGGCGGCCGCCCGGGGCTGGGCCGCCGCACTCGGGGCAGGCGCGCTCGGGGCCGCCGCGCTCGGGGCAGGCGTGCCGTACTGCTGGGCGAAGGCCGTCCGGGCCATCGGATGGTCCGACTCCAGCAGCAGGGCGTCCCCGCTGTCACGGGCCCGCTCCAGCTCGGGATGCAGCGCGGACTCCTGTGCCGCGAACAGCACTTGCACCCGCCCGTCACCCGAACCGCGCTTCGCCACCGGTGCCACGGCGACGGCCTGGCCACCCGCGTCGACGACCCACAGCCGGAAGTCGTCCCTCTTGAAGAAGACGATCTCCGTCACCGGGCTCGGGTAGTGGTGCACTCCGCCGCCCTGCGGCAGCGCCGCGGAGTGCACCGCGTGGGGGAGCGGCACGCTGGCGTTGCAGATCGAGTCGGTCCACCGCTGCACGCCGGCGGCATCCGTGATCGGGGTGTCGAGCAGCTCCCCGATGCCGAGTTCCCGAACCGCGTCAGGACAGAGCGCGTACAGCCGTTTCGCGTTCTGCCGCAGCAGGTCGACCTTCGAGGGGTCGGCGCAGAACTGCGCGGACCACTCGATCCCGACCAGGTTGCGGACCAGGAACCAGCCTTCGGAGTCCTTGAGCCACAGGCCGCCGCCGTGGTGGTCCTCCACCGGCTCGGAGCCGTAGAAGGGCTTGTCGAGCGTGTCGGTCAGCCGGTGCATCTCGGCCCGGGCGGCCTGGTACTCGGGGGAGTCGGCTCGCGGCGGGTGCCCGGGGATGTTGATCGTCCAGCCGAGGTCCTCGGACTCGGTGTGCGGCTGTGTCGGGTCGCCGCGAGTTTCGGCAGTCATGGAGACCTCCCATGAGCCTGGTACGCATGTGGGCTGGATTTACATGCCACATTTACGTTGTATCTCCAGACTGCGCGCTGCGTCGCGACGGGTCAAGGCCGTGCGCGCACATACCGGCCGTGGCCCGGTACTGCGGGGCCGCCACCGGCCGCTCCCCGGTGGGGCCGGTGTACGTTGTCAGCTTCCCCTGCCTACGTCGGCCGGGCCGGCACCCCCACCCGGGGCCCGGGCGGTGCCGGGGGCCTGCTCAGTCGGGCGTGCGGATCCGGTGACTCCCCGGCCCGCCGAGCCGCGTGGTCAGCCGCAGCCCGGCCGGGGTGGGGGTGAGCGTCGCGGCGGCGATCCGGCCGGTCGGGTCCGTCACCACGGGCTCCGGCGTGCCGGCGGGGAGCAGCAGGTCAAGGGTTTGCGGACGGGTGCCGTGCACGGTCGCCTCGGTGAGACGGCCGCCGTCCCAGCGGAGGTCGACGGTGAGACCGCCGCGGGCCCGCAGCCCCCGTACGTGGCCGGTCGGCCAGGCCTCGGGCAGGGCCGGGAGCAGCCGCAGGACGCCGTTGTGGCTCTGCAGCAGCATCTCGGCGACGGCGGCGGTGGCGCCGAAGTTGCCGTCGATCTGGAACAGGTCCGGCGGGTGCAGGCCGAGGAGATCGGCCGCGGAGTGGTCGGTGAGCAGGCCGCGCACGCTGCGGTGGGCGAGGTCGGCGTCACCGAGGCGGGCGGCGAGGGCCGCCACCCAGGCCAGGCTCCAGCCGGTCGATCCGCCGCCGTGGTCGAGGCGGCGGGCCAGGGCGAGCCGTGCGGACTCCGCGCCCGCCGGGTCGGTGAGCGGGTCGACGGCACTGCCGGGGTAGAGGCCGTAGAGGTGGGACAGGTGGCGGTGGCCCGGGTCCTCGTCGGGGAGGTCCTCCCACCATTCGAGCAGGCGGCCGTCCCCGCCGGTCGGCGGTGGGCGGAGCCGGCCCCGGGCGGTGTCCAACTCCTCGGCCAGGTAGGCGTCCACACCGAGGAGGCGGGCGGCGGAGGCGGTGTTGGCGAACAGCTCGGCGGTCAGCCAGTGGTCCATGGTGGCCGCGGCGGAGACGGCGGCGAGGCCGCCGTCGGGCAGCCGGAAGTGGTGCTCGGGTGAGGTGGACGGGCAGGTGACCAGGTGGCCGTCGCGGTCCTCGGTGAGGAAGTCCAACAGGAAGCGGGCGGCGCCGCGCATCAGCGGGTAGGCCCGTTCGGCCAGGAAGTCGTGGTCCCCGTCGAAGAGGTGGCGCTCCCACAGGTGCGCGCAGAGCCAGGCGCCGGCCATCGGCCAGTTCGCCCAGGAGGGTGAGCCGGAGACGGGGCCGGCGGAGCGCCACAGGTCCACGTTGTGGTGGACGGTCCAGCCGCCGGTGCCGTAGTAGGCGGCGGCGGTCCGGGCGCCGGTGCGGGCCAGGTCGGCGATCAGGTCGAAGAGGGGTTCGTGGCAGGGGGCGAGGCCGGTGGTCTCGGCGTGCCAGTAGTTCATCTGCAGGTTGATGTTGGTGGTCCAGTTGGAGTTCCACGGTGGGGAGGTCTCGGTGTTCCAGATCCCCTGCAGGGTGGCGGGTTGGCTGCCGGGGCGCGACGAGGCGATCAACAGGTAGCGGCCGTAGGCGAATTGGAGGGCGGTCAGGGCGGGATCGGCCCGGCCGGCCCGGACGGCGGCGAGCCGTTCGTCGGTGGGCAGCGCACTCGGGGGGCCGTCGCCCAGGCGCAGCGCGGTGGCGCGGTACAGCCGCCGGTGGTCGGCGAGGTGGTCGGCGAGCAGCTGTCCGTACGGCCGGGCGGCGGCCGCGTCCAAGCGTCGTTCGAGCTGCGCCGTCGGTCCCTCGTCGGGGCCGGCCGGGGGCTCGGTGTGGCCGCGGAAGCCGGTCTCGGCGGCGACCAGCAGGAGCACCTCGTCGGCGCCGCGCACCGTCACCGTGCCGCTCGTCCGCTCGACCCGGCCGCCGGAGGCCACCACGTGGAGCCCGGCCGCGAAGCCCGTGCCCTCGCCGGGGCGGTAGCGCACCGGGCCCTCCTCGCCGAAGGCCACGTGCGCGGGGGCCCGGCCGGTGAGGACGAGGCGGTCGGGGCCGGTGCCGCCGGTGTGCGGGTTCGGGTGCGGTGTGTCGAAGCGGGCGGTGAGGTCGATCCGGCCGGGGGCGGACGAGGTGATCCTGGTGACCAGGACGTCCGCGGGGGCCGATACGTGGGACTCGCGCAGGATCTGCGCGTCGCCGCTCCGGTAGGAGACCCGGTGGACGGCCTCGTCGAGTTCCAGCGAGCGTTCGTAGTCGTCCGACGGCCCGTCGCCGAGCTCCAGTCGGAGGGTCGCGAGCGGCTGGTAGGCCTCGGTGAACGGGCCCTGCATCCGGGTCGCGAGGGCGTCGGCGCGGGCGTAGTCGCGGTCGGCCAGGACGGCGGCGCGCAGTTCCGCGAGGTGCTCGGCGGCGTCGGCGTCGGCGGCGTCGTGCGTGCAGGGCCCGCCGGACCACAGGGTGTCCGCGTTGAGGTGGACGGTCTCGCCCACGCCGGACGGGTCGGCGCCGCCGGGGCGTTCCGCGCCGCCGAGGAACAGGGCGCCGAGCCGGCCGTTGCCCAGTGGCAGGGCCTCCAGGAAGGAGCCGGCCGGCCGGCGGTACCAGAGGCGCTGGTGGTCGGAGGCCGGATCGGACGACAAGGCCGGTGTCCTTTCGAAGGGTTGGGGTGACCGGGCGGGCCCGGATCAGCGGCCGCCGGTGGGGGCGGTGCTGTCCCGGACGACCAGCTCGGGGCGCAGCAGCTGGATCGAGTTGGCCGGGCTGCCCGAGCGGGTGAGGGCGCGCAGCAGCAGCTCGACCGCCTCCCGGGCCATCTCCCGCTTGGGGATGGCCACCGTGGTGAGGGCCGGCCGGGCCAGGCCGACCTCCGGGTTGTCGTCGTGCCCGACGATCGACAGGTCGTGCGGGACGGAACGGCCCGCGGCCCGGGCGGCCTCCAGGGCGCCGAGGGCGAGGACGTCGTGGGTGGCGAACACCGCGGTGATCGCCGGGTCGGTGGTCAGCGCCGTCGTCGCCGCCGCGAAGCCGCCCGCGGGGGTGGGTTCGGGTGCCGTGTGGACGGCGGTGTCGGGGACGGTCAGGCCGTCGGCGGCGAAGGCGCGCCGGAAGCCCGCCACCCGGGGGGCGTGGTCGGGGCTGGCGAGCACGGCGACGTGTTCGTGCCCGAGTTCGCGCAGGTGGCGCCCGGCCAGGAAGCCCGCCCGCTCGTAGTCGATGGTGACCACCGGGAAGCGGTCGGGGGCGTCGGTCTCCCAGGCGCACAGGGCGACCGGGAAGGCGGCCTCGGCCAGCAGCGGCAGGTGGTCGATCAGGTCCCGGTCGCCGGCGATCAGCAGCGCGTCCACCGAGCGGCTGGTCAGTCCGGCCAGGTGCCGTTTGGCGCGCTCCCCGTCGAGCCGGGTGGTGCAGAGCAGCAGGTGGTAGCCGTTCTCGTCGAGGACGTCCTCGACCTCCTCGACGATGTCGGCGTAGAAGGAGCCCGTCACGGTGGGGACGAACAGGCCGACCGTCCGCGTGGCGCCGGTGGCGAGGGAGCGTGCGACCAGGTTGGGGGTGTACCCCAGCTCCTCGATCGCGGCGCGCACCCGGGCCGCGGTCGCCGGGCTCACGGCTCCCCGCCCGCGGATGACGTTGGAGACGGTCTGCTTCGTGACCCCGGCACGCTCGGCCACGTCCTGCATCGTCACCATGGCTGGATCCTTCGATTTACCGGTCAACTTGCTTTCGATGAAACGTAGGGCATCGATGAAGGGCCGTCAAGATTGATCCAAACCCTTGTCCCGGCGGTGACTTGAGGATTCGTCGCCGGGGCGCTGCCCGGTTGCCCAGAGTCGGACGTCGATTCTGCAAGGACTCTTGATTTACCGGTCAACCCGACCGTATCGTCCCAGCCATCCACCGCGACGCCCCTGTCCCCGGGCCCCGGCTGACGGTCCGTCCGCAGGGCATCTCGCGCCTCCGAGAGGAACCACCCATGGGTAGAACGACCATGTCCGCACGTCGCGTCCTCGGCGCGGCCACCGCCGTCGCACTCGCGCTCGGGGCGAGCGCCTGCGGCAGCGGCTCGGGGAGCGACGCGAAGGCCGCCGGCAGCTTCGGCTACTGGTCGATGTGGCGCGCCGACGAGCCGCAGGCCCAGGTGCTGAAGGCCGCGATCGCCGACTACACCGCCGCCACCGGTGCCAAGGTGAACGTCACCTGGGTGGGCCGGGACATCGCCAAGAAGATCGGCCCGGCGATCGCCGCCAACCAGGCCCCGGACCTGTGGGACGAGTCCGACGACAAGGTCTACGGCACCACCGCCGCGGCCGGTCAGGCGCTCGACCTCTCGCCGGTGCTGCAGCTGCAGGTGCCGGAGGAGAACGTCCCGGTCTCCCAGGTCATCCCGGCCAAGTACTTCGACATGCTGCCGAAGGACCCGTCCGGCTCGAACCACTACGTGATCCCGTACGAGGTCGTCACCAACGCGATGTTCTACAACGCGGCCGACCCGGCGGTCGCCGCGGCCATGCCGACCCCGCCCACCGACTGGGCCGGCCTGCTCAAGGTCTGCGACGCGCTGAAGGCGGCCGGGAAGGCGTGCATCGCCTCCGAAGGCGAGGACCCGTGGACCAACGGGCTGTTCTTCGACTACCTGCTCAACGGCGCCGGAGTGAACGTCGCCGAGCTCTCCGCCGACAGGTCCGGCGCGGCCTGGGACAACCCGGCGGTCCTCACCGCGGCGCAGCAGGCGGAGCAGCTGGTCAAGGGCGGCCACCTGATCCCGGGTTACGACGCCACCAAGTTCCCGGCCCAGGAGACCAACTGGACGGCGGGCAAGGCCGCGTTCTACATGGACGGCAGCTACGTCACCGCCGAGATCGCCAAGCAGGTCCCGGCCGGCTGGAAGACGGCCTCGATCCTGCCGCCCACCGCGAAGGCCCCGGACGCGGGCCTGTTCGGCT
This sequence comes from Kitasatospora sp. NPDC059599, assembly GCF_042735125.1. NCBI lineage: Bacteria > Bacillati > Actinomycetota > Actinomycetes > Kitasatosporales > Streptomycetaceae > Kitasatospora > Kitasatospora sp. NPDC059599. The sequence goes on from NZ_JBHWCL010000117.1 coordinate 7,774, forward strand.
TCGCGATCCCCAAGCGCGCCAAGAACGCGGCCGCGGCGCAGAAGTTCATCGCCTTCTTCCTGCAGAAGAAGCACCTGTCCGGGATCTCCACCACCGCGCTCAACATCACCCCGCGCGCCGACATCCCGGCCCCCGCGGAACTGGCCGACGTCCAGAAGACCCTCGAAGCCCCGACCCTGCGCCTCGGCTTCGACGGCGTGGGCGGCAGCTGGCTGCCCAAGGTCCTGAACGAGAACTACCTGGACTTCTGGCACGGCAAGATCACGGCCGCCCAGTTCGTCGCCAAGTGCAAGTCCGACCAGGTCACCTACTGGCAGACCGAGGGCTGACGGTGGCGACGACGATCGAGAGCCCGCCCGGGACGGACGCCGCCCGGGGCCGGTCCGGGCGTGCCGTCCGGGCCGGCGTCGGCCCGCTGGAGCGCCAACGCCGCCGGGTGTTCTGGCCGTTCACCGCGCCCGCGCTGGTCGCGTACGCGGTGCTGTTCATCGCCCCCGTGTGCTACGCCCTGTGGACCAGCCTGTACCGGTGGGACGGCATGGGCGAGATGGACTGGCGCGGTCTGCAGAACTACACCCTGCTGTTCCGCGACCCGAGGTTCCGCACCTCCCTGTTCAACACGCTCGACATCATGGTCATCGGCGGCACGATCACCTTCGTGCTCAGCTTCGCGCTGACCCTGGTGCTGCGCGAGATGCGGGCCAGGCTCTTCGCCCGGTCGGTGCTGTTCTTCCCGTCGCTGGTCAACGGCATGGTCTTCGGCATCGCGGCCGGCTTCCTGTTCTCGCCCACCGGCCCGGTGAACCAGGCGCTGGAGCTGTTCGGGGTGACGACACCGCCCAAGTGGCTGTCTACGGACAACCTGCTGCCGATGGTCCTGGGCACCCTGGTCTGGACGGCGACCGGCTACTACACCTCGATCATCATGGCGGCGGTCGACCAGATCCCCGACTACCTCTACGAGGCGGCCGAACTGGACGGCGCAGGCCCCTTCCAGCGCTTCCGGCACATCACCCTGCCGTGCGCCTGGGACGTCATCGCGGTCTGCGCGGTGCTGTGGACCGTCAGCTCGGTGAAGATCTTCGAGCTGATCCTGCTCTACGGCGGAAGCACCAACGCCTACCCGCCGGTGAGCAGTTGGAACACCGCCGTGTACGTGTACAGCGAGGCCTTCCCGCAGGGCACCGTCCCCCGGCTGGGCACGGCCACCGCCGCCGCGACGGTCAGCCTGGCCATGGTCACCCTGATCACCGTCGTGCTGCGCCGCCTGCTGCGCCGCGAGCCGGTCGAGTACTGACCCGTCGCGTCCCGGCCCCCCACCGCAACCGGAAAGGTCACCACCCGTGCGACGCACCAACCGAGCCGCCGGACTCGCGAGCAGGATCGGCACGGCCGCCGTCTGGCTCGTCGTCGCCGCCGACCTGCTGCTGGTCCTGTGGATCCTCCTGACCTCGCTGCGCAGCGGCCCCGACATCCTGCAGCACGGTTTCGGCCTGCCGACCAGCCCGAAGACCGACAACTACACCACCGCGCTCGACGCGGGCGGCTTCGCGCGGGCGGCCCTCAACAGCGTGCTCACCGCCGGCCTCTCCTCCGTGGTCGCCGTCGCCCTCGCCGCGCCCTGCGCCTACGCCCTCGCCCGGCGCCGCTCGCGGACCTCCTCGGCTCTGACGATGACGTTCGCCATGGGCCTCGGTGTGCCCGGCCAGGTGCTGGTGGTGCCGCTGTTCGTCGGCCTGTCCCGGGTGGACCTGACCGACAGCGACCTCGGCCTCGGGCTGGTCTACGTCGGCCTGGCGATGCCCTTCACGGTCTTCCTGCTGACCGGCTTCTTCAGCGGCATCCCCGGTGTGCTGGAGGAGGCCGCCGTCCTGGACGGCGCCGGACCGGTGCGGACCTTCGTCCAGGTGGTGCTCCCGGTCGCCCGGGGCGGGCTGGTCACCGCCTTCCTCCTGCAGTTCATCACCTCCTGGAACGAGACCCTGTTCGCCCTCGTCCTGACGAACAGTCAGGGGGCGACCACCCTCCCGGTGGCGCTCTCCTCGTTCGTCGCGGCACAGCAGTTCAATGGCCTGGACTTCGGCACGATGTTCGCCGGAGTCTGCATCATCCTCGCCCCGATGATCGCGCTCTTCTCCTGGATGGGCTCGCGGATCATCCAGGGCATGACGGTTGGAATCGGAAAGTGACGTCTTCCCGCGTGACCTCGACACTGCGCACCGACCTGCTCCGCATCGACGGCACCCCCGACCCGGTCGGCGGCGCCCTGCCGATCCTGCACGGCCTGCCCCGGCAGACCGGGGCCGGCGCCGGGGTCGACGACGAGATGCGCCGCAACCTCGCCTACGGGGCGCCCGGCACGCTGCTGCCGTACACCCGGCAGGGCGGGTACGACCGCGTCCGCGCGGAGCGTGAACTCCCGTGCGTGGTCCTGGAGAACGAGAACCTGACCGCGACCTTCCTGCCCTCCCTCGGAGGGCGGCTGTGGTCCCTGGTCCACCGGCCGAGCGGGCGGGAGCTGCTGCACCGCAACCGGATCCTCCAGCCCGCCAACCTCGCCCTGCGCGACGCCTGGCTGGCCGGCGGGGTGGAGTGGAACCTCGGCGCCACCGGGCACTGGCCGCTGACCTGCGAGCCGCTGCACGCCGTCCGGGTGGCGGCGCCGGACGGCACCCCGGTCCTGCGGATGTACGCCTTCGAGCGGCTGCGGCGCCTGGTCCTGCGACTGGATGCCTGGCTGCCCGCCGGCTCCCCGGTGCTGTACGTCCACATCGCCGTGCACAACCCCTCGCCCACCGAGACGCCGGTCTACTGGTGGTCCAACATCGCCGTGCCCGAGGACCGGGACGTCCGGGTCCTCGGCCCGGCCGGCCACGCCTTCCACTGCGACTACGTCAGCGACCTGCGGCGGGTGCCCTTCCCGGAGGTCGACGGCACCGACCGCAGCTACCCCGGCCGGCTGCCGCGCGCCGCCGACTACTTCCTCGACCTGCCCGCCGGCCGACGCCCCTGGATCGCCGCGCTGGACCGCGCCGGCACCGGGCTCGTCCAGACCTCCACCGCGCGGCTGCGCGGCCGCAAGCTGTTCTGCTGGGGCACCGGCACCGGCGGCAAGCACTGGCAGGAGTGGCTCTCCGGCCCGGGGGCCGCCTACCTGGAGATCCAGGCGGGCCTGGCCCGTACCCAGTTGGAGCACCTCCCGATGCCCGCCGGCGCCACCTGGTCCTGGACCGAGGCGTACGGCCTGCTGCAGGCCGATCCGCAGGTCGTGCACGGGAGTTGGGAAGGCGCCCGGGAGGCTGCCGGCGAGGCGCTGGACCGGCTGGTCCCGCCGCTGGAGCTGGAGCTGGCCGACGCGCTGGCCGACGGGTTCGGCGCACCCGAGGAGGTGCTGGCCGAGGGCGCGGGCTGGGCCGCGCTGGAGATCGAGGCCGGCGCCCTGCCGGCCTCGCCCGGTCTGCCCTTCGGCGAGCCGACCGCCGCCCAGGAGCCCTGGCGGCAGCTCCTCAGGACCGGAACGCTCCCGGTCTGCGACCCGCCGGCCGAGCCGGTCACCGGCGCGCACTGGCAGCTGCTGCTGGAGGGGAACGCCACGGACTGGCACGCGCTGTACCAGCTCGGGCTGCTGCGCCTGGCGGCCGGGGAGCGGGAGTCCGCCCGGGAGGCGTTCGAGCGCTCCGTCGCCGCGCAGGCCTCGCCCTGGGCGCTGCGCTCGCTCGCGTTCCTCACGCCGGAACCGCGGGAGGCCGCCGAGCTCATGCGCTCGGCCCACCGACTCCGGCCGGAACTACGGGAGTTGACGATCGAGACGCTGGAGTCGCTGCGGCGCGCCGAGCGCTCCGCCGAGGCCCTGGCGTTGATCGAGGAGCTCTCCCCGGCGGACCGGGCGCACGGGCGGATCAGGCTGGTCGAGGCGGAGGCGGCGCACGCCTGCGGCGACGACGACCGGGTCCGGCGCCTGCTGGCCGAGGGGATCCAGGTCGACACCATGCGCGAGGGCGAACTCTCCCTGGACTCCCTCTGGCTCGCCGTCCACCCCGGCACACCGGTGCCGCCGCAGTACGACTTCCGGATGGCCGACGGCTGACCGCCGGCTTCCCCCACGACCACTCTCCCGTTCCGCACCCCCACAGCAGGGGCGCAACGGTGCGCCCCGTCACGGAAGAGGAGCAGTACCCGTGTCACTCCTACGCACCCGATGGGCCCACGCGCTCACCGCCACCGCGCTGGCGGCGCTCGGTGCCGGCACCCTGTCCGCCGCCCCCGCACCGGCCCCCGCCAAACCGGCGCCCGCCGCCACGTACACCATCGCGATCGGCGGGACCGGCTCGTACGCGTACCCCGACGACACGCCGGCCGGTGTCTACACCGACAAGGACGGCACGTTCTACTTCCAGCAGTCGCACTCGCTGTACGGCGCGAAGGACTCGCGGCAGTGGGACTTCTACACCGGCGCGGACTTCGAGAGCGCCACCAGGTCGGCCGCGATCAGCGACGCCGTCAACCCCGCCGACCCGAACGACCGCAACGACGACACCACCCGGCGGTGCAACGACAGCCCCACCGGTCTGCGGGCCACCGACCCGCCGCAGGGCTCCGGCTACTCCCAGCGCAACTTCTGCGACCTGGTCGGGGTCTGGGTCGACCCGGACACCGGCGACTGGTACGGGCTGGTGCACAACGAGTTCACCCCGCAGCCCTTCGGCGACGGCCTGCACTACGACGCGATCGACTACGCCGTCTCCACCGACCAGGGCCGGACCTGGACCATCGAGGACCACGTCATCACCTCCCCGTACAGCACCGCCCGGGGTGACGACGCCGCCTTCCCCAACCAGACCTACGACTACGGCGACGGCGACCCCCGCCTGTTCGTCGACACCGCCTCGGGCTACTTCTACGTCTACTACGGCTCCCGGATCATCCCCAAGGCCGGTGTGGGCGGCGGCAACGGCGGCCTGGCCCACGTCGCGCGCGCCCCGATCTCGGGGAAGATGGCGCCCGGCTCGTGGCAGAAGTGGTACGACGGCACCTGGACGCAGCCCGGCCGGGGCGGCCTGGAGAGCACCATGGTGCCGGTCACCCCGACGGCGCCGACCGGGTACACCCCGCCCGCGAACGACTACCACCCGAGCACCCCCGGCTCGGTGGACCAGCAGGTCCGGGCGGGCCGACTCCCGGCCAAGTCACCGCTGTTCATCATGAACATCGCCTACGACGCCTACCTGGGCCTGTACATCGGCGAACCCGAGGTGGTCTCCGGCACCGCACCGCAGCAGTTCTACGCCACCAAGGACCTCGCCACCCAGCAGTGGAGCCTGATCGGCGACAGCGGCAGCGGCTACACCTCCGGCTCCTGGTACCGCTGGATGCTCGATCCCGCCACCCGCACCGGCGGCACCGTCATCGGCAGGACCTTCCGCTCGTACTGCTCCATCGCCTGCGCCACCTCCGACGGCGAGTACGCCGATATCACCATCGGCTCCTCCGCGCCGGCCGCCCCGCCGGTCGACCTGACGAGGACCTACCGGATCCAGAGCGGCAACGGCCGGGTCCTCACCCAGTCCGCCGACGGCTCCGCGGTCACCTCCGCGGCCCGGCCCGCCGGATCCGTCCGCGAGTCCTGGAGGTTCCTGGCCGAGGGAGACGGCTCCTACCGGATCGCCAACGCGGCCACCGGGCAGCTGCTGGGCGTCGACTCCGCGTCGACGGCCGGCCGGGCCTGGGGCGCCGGGCTGACCGCGACCACCGCCGTCGGTGGTAACGCCACGGTCGGTCAGCAGTGGTTCATCCTCCCCGGCAAGGCCGGCAAGGGCCGCTTCCAGCTGGTCAACCGCTACAGCGGCCTGGTGATCGGCATGTCCGGCACCGCCGGCCGACTCGCCGAGACCGCGCCCGCCCGCACCTGGAGCGACACCACGGGCAGCCCGGTCGGTGCCGGCCGCACGGCGGCCGAGCAGGCCCTCTCCTTCGCCCCGACCGGGACGGCCCCCGAGGCGGTCGTGCTCACCGCCCCCGGCGACCAGTCCGGCACCGTGGGCCAGGCCGCCTCGGTCCGGCTCGGGGCCACCGACAGCGCCGGCAAGCCGCTCGCCTTCACGGCGACCGGCCTCCCCGCTGGGCTCTCCGTCAGTCCCGCGGGCCTGATCACCGGCACCCCGACCGGTGCCGGGGTCTCCACCGTCACCGTCACCGCCTCGTCCGGCACCGCGAGCGCCTCGGCCACCTTCACCTGGACGGTCGAGCCGGACCTCAGCGGGAACCACACGCCGACCACGGGCGGCAAGGCCCTCGACGACGCGGACGGCAGCACCACCGCCGGCAACGGCCTCATCACCTGGACCGCGTCCGGCGCCGCCGACCAGCTGTGGCAGTTCCGTCGGCAGCCGGACGGCTCCTACGAGCTGGTCAACGGCCTCTCGTCGATGTGCGCCGACGTCGACGGCGGCTCCACCGCCGCCGGCGCCCGGATCATCCAGTGGCCGTGCACCGGCGGCGCCAACCAGCACTGGAAGGTCCGGCCGACGGCCGACGGCTCGTACACCGTCACCTCGGCCCGCAGCGGACTGCAGCTCACCACCGCCTCGACCGCCGACGGCGCCCCGGTGACGCAGGAACCGGACACCGGCTCGCCGCTGCAGCGGTGGTCGATCGACTGACCCGGGCCCGTCCGGCGGGACGGGCCTGACACCGGGCCCCGGGGGCTGCCACCCCCGGGGCCCGGCACCTCTGCTCCCCAGCCCGCGCACGGATGTGCGCCACAACCCAGGAGGACGTCATGGCCCACGTGGACGACGAGATCGCGAGCCAGCCCGAGTGCTGGCAGCGCGCCCTCGACCTGACCCCGAAGCAGCTGCCCGAACCCGGCGAGCGCGTGGCGGTCGTCGGCTGCGGCACCTCGCTGTACATCGCCCAGGCCTACGCGGCGCTGCGCGAGAGCCTCGGACTGGGGGAGACCGACGCCTTCGCCGCCTCCGAGTTCCCGACGGCGCGGCGCTACGACCGGGTGGTGGCCCTCACCCGCTCCGGTACGACCACCGAGGTGCTGGACGCGCTGGCGCGCACCCGCGGCACCGAGACGGTGGCGATCACCGCCGACCCGTCCACCCCGGTCGGCGAGGCCGCCCGGCACGTGGTGGCACTGGAGTTCGCCGACGAGGAGTCCGTCGTGCAGACCAGGTTCGCCACCACCGCCCTCGTCCTGCTGCGCGCGCACCTGGGCGCCGTGCCGCCGGACCTGCCCGAGCAGGCGAGCCGGGCACTGACCGCCGCGCTGCCCGAAGGGGCGCTCGGCGCCGGACAGTTCACCTTCCTGGGCACCGGCTGGACCTGCGGCGTGGCGCAGGAGGCGGCGCTCAAGGTCCGGGAGGCGTCGTCCTCGTGGACGGAGTCCTACCCGGCCATGGAGTACCGGCACGGACCGATCAGCGTCAGCGGCCCCGGCAGCGTGGTGTGGTTCCTCGGCGTGCCGCCGGCGGGCCTCGTGCCGCAGATCGAGCGGACCGGTGCGCGGGTCTCGGTGTCCGACCTCGACCCGCTGGCGGACCTGATCCGGGCGCAGCGCCTCGCCGTCCGGCTGGCCGTCGGCCGCGGCCTGGACCCCGACCGTCCGCGCCACCTGACCCGGTCGATCGTGCTGGACGGGTCGTGACCCCGGTCGCAGGCACGGTCATCGCGCTGGACGTCGGCGGCACGCACATCAAGGGTGTCGTGGTCGACGGCGGCCGGCCGGTCGAGTCCGCGCAGTGGCCCACCCGGGCCGAGCGCGGGCCGGACGCCGTCCTCGACACGGTGCTGCGGTGCGCGGACGACCTGAGGGCCCGAGCCGCCCGTCGGGGCACGCCGCCACGCGCCGCCGGGATCGCCGTCCCCGGCCTGGTGGACGAGACCAGCGGCACCGCCGTCCTCGCCGCCAACCTCGGCTGGCGCGACCTGCCCCTGCGCAGCCGGGCGGAGGAGCACCTGGACCTCCCGGTGGCCTTCGGGCACGACGTCCGGGCCGGCGCCCTGGCGGAGAGCCGCCTGGGCGCGGGGCGCGGCTGCGCCTCCTTCGTCTTCGTCCCGGTCGGCACCGGGATCGCCGCCGCGCCGGTGCTCGGCGGACGGGTGTTCGCGGGCAGCCGCGGATTCGCGGGCGAACTGGGCCACCTGGTGGTGCGACCCGGCGGCGATCCGTGCGTCTGCGGCAACCACGGCTGCGTGGAGACGCTGGCCTCCGCCTCGGCGATCGCCCGCCGCTACCGGAGGGCCACCGGGGACGCCGGGGCGAGTGCCGAGGACGTCCGCGCCCGGGCCGTGTCGGGCGACCGCCCGGCCGGCCGGGTCTGGACCGAGGCGGTCGAGGCGCTGGCCGACGGCCTGGCCGCGCTGACCGTGCTGCTCGACCCGGAGCGCCTGGTCATCGGCGGCGGGCTGGCCCTGGCCGGCGAGGCGTACCTGGCGCAGCTGGGGACCGCACTCGCCGAGCGGCTGCCGTTCCGCCCGGCGCCGCCGCTGGTGGCCGCGGAACTGGGTCACCGGGCCGGCAGTCTGGGGGCGGCCCTGCTCGCCGAGGATCTGTCGGCGGGTGGTGGCCGGTGATCCTCACCGTCACGCTCAACGCCGCCCTGGACCTCACCTACCGGCTGCCGGAGGTCCGGCCGCACGCGAGCAACCGCGTGCGGACCGTCAGCGGGCAGGCGGGCGGCAAGGGCATCAACGTCGCCCGGGTCCTGGCCGCCCTCGGGCACGCCGCGACCGTCACCGGCCTGGTCGGCGGGCCGACCGGGCGGGCCGTCCGGGCCGAGCTCGCCGAGGCCGGACTGCCGGACGAACTGGTCGAGGTCGCGGGGGAGACCCGTCGGACGGTCGCGGTGGCGGACGACCGGGACACCACCGTGCTCCTGGAACCCGGGCCCGAGATCTCGCCGCCGGAGTGGCGGCGCTTCCTCGCCCACTACGAGCACCTGCTGCCCGGCGCCTCCGTCGTCGTCCTGTCCGGGAGCCTGCCGCCCGGACTGCCGGTGGACGCGTACCGCGGGCTCGCCGAGCGGGCCCGGGCCCACGGCGTCGCGGTCGTCCTGGACGCCGACGGGCCCGCGCTGGTACGAGCCCTGCCCGCCCGGCCGGCCGTGGTGAAGCCCAACGCCCACGAACTGGCCGCCGCGACCGGGACCGCGGATCCGGCCGAGGGCGCGGAACGGCTGCGCGCCGCCGGTGCCGAGGCCGTGGTCGCCTCGTTCGGCCCGGACGGACTGCTCGCCCTGACCTCCGAGGGCCGGTGGCGGGCCCGCCCGCCCGAGGCCGTGGCCGGCAACCCGACCGGTGCGGGTGACGCGGTGGTCGCCGCCCTCGCCCTCGGCCTGGCCACCGGTCTCCCGTGGCCGGAGCGGCTGCGCCGGGCCGTGGCGCTGTCCGCCGCCGCCGTCCTCGCCCCGCAGGCCGGCCGTTTCGACGCGGAGGCCCACCACCGCCTGCTCACCCTCGTCCGGACCGAGGAGCTCGGCCGGACGCATCCTCAAGGAGAAGCATGCCCCTAGTCGGAACCGGGGAGATCGTCGCACCCGCCGCCCGCGGCGGCTACGGTGTCGGCGCGTTCAACGTGATCCAGCTGGAACACGCCGAGGCCATCGTCACCGGGGCGGAGGCGGCCGGCGTGCCGGTGGTCCTGCAGATCAGCGAGAACGCGGTGCGCTACCACGGGGGCCTCGCGCCCGTCGGCGGCGCCGCGCTCGCGGTGGCCCGGGCGGCGGCCGTGCCGGTGGCCGTCCACCTGGACCACGCCACCGAGCCGGCCCTGGTGGCGGAGGCGGTCCGGCTCGGCTTCGGGTCGGTGATGTTCGACGCCTCGGTGCTGCCGTACGCGCAGAACGTGCGGGCCACGGCCGAGGTGGCGGGGCTGTGCCACGCCTCGGACGTCTGGGTGGAGGCCGAAGTCGGCGAGGTCGGCGGCAAGGACGGCGTGCACGCGCCGGGTGCCCGGACCGACCCGGCCGAGGCGGCCGAGTTCACCGCGCGCACCGGCGTCGACGCGCTGGCCGTCGCCGTGGGTACCTCGCACGCCATGCTCACCCGCACGGCGAAGCTGGACCTCGGCCTGGTCGCCGCCCTGCGGGCCGCCGTACCGGTGCCGCTGGTGCTGCACGGCTCCTCGGGGGCGTCGGACGAGACCTTGGCGCGGGCGGTCGCGCACGGCATGACGAAGGTCAACATCGCGACCCACCTCAACCAGGCGTTCACCGCGGCGGTCCGCGACCGCCTCGCCTCCGAGCCCGCGCTGGTCGACACCCGGACCTATCTGGGGGCCGGCCGGGAGGCGGTGGCCCGGGAGGTGGCGCACCTGCTCGGGGTGCTGACGGCGCCGCGGCCGGCGGTCGCCACGCCCTGACCCGGGAAGCGCCACGGCCGCCCGTCCCCGTCGGGGGAGGGGCGGCCGTCGTCGTTCGCGGCCGAAGGCCGCGGCCACGTCCAAGCCCTGATCGCGCTCGCACGGCGCAGGGTGGATGTCCGGTGGGTCCGCCTGCGCGACAGCCGGGTCTTCACCCCCACTCGGCCGGTCGCGCAGGCGGTTTGACTCCGTCTTCGACTCCTCCTGGTCGCCGGGTCAGCCGGGCACGATGCCGCGCAGCCGCTCGGCGGCGGCCTCCGGGCTCACATCGGTGACGAAGGCGTCGAGTCCGGATTCCACGCCCGCCAGGTACTTGAGCTTGCCGGGCGCGCGCCGGATGGTGAACAGCTCCAGGTGCAGCGCGAGTTCGTCGCCGCCGTCCTTCGGCGCCTGGTGCCAGGCGGAGATGTACGGGGTCCGGTTCGGCGCGGAGCCGGCGGGCGCGGGGAACAGGCCGTCGAAGCGGCGCAGCAGGTCGAGGTAGAGGCGGGGGAACTCGGCGCGCTCGGCCTCGTCCAGTGCGGTGAGGTCGCGGACCCGGCGGTGGGGGTAGAGGTGGACCTCGTACGGCCAGCGGGCGGCGAACGGTACGAAGGCGGTCCAGTGGTCGCCCTGGAGCACCAGCCGCTCGGGGGCGGCCCGTTCGGCGGCGACGAGGTCCTCGAAGAGGTTCCGCCCGGTGCTCGCCCGGTGCGCCTCGGCCCGGGTGATCATCCGGGTGGTGCGGGAGGGGACGAAGGGGAAGGCGTAGATCTGCCCGTGCGGGTGGGCCAGGGTGACGCCGATCTCCTCGCCGCGGTTCTCGAAGCAGTACACCTGCTGCACGTCGGGCAGGGCGGACAGCTCGGCCGTGCGGTCGGTCCAGGCGTCCAGCACCAGACGGGCCTTGGCCTCGTCCAGGTCGGCGAAGGAGGCGTCGTGGTCGGGGGCGAAGCAGACCACCTCGCAGCGGCCGGTGCCCGGCCGGAGGGTGCGCAGGGGCTCGTCGTGGGCCGTGACGTGAGCGGCCGAGTCCGGGGCGAGCGAGGGGAAGCGGTTCTCGAAGACCACGACCTGGTAGTCGCCCGCCGGGACCTCGCTCAGCCGTCCCTCCCGGGAGGGGCAGAGCGGGCACTCGCCGGCCGGCGGGTGGTAGGTCCGCTGCTGGCGGTGGGCGGCGACCGTCACCCACTCGCCGAGCACCGGGTCGAGCCGGGTCTCGGAGAGGCTCGCGGCGGGCTCCAGCGGGCGTTCGTCCAGGGCGTCGCGAAGCGTGCCCGGCCCCCGGTCGTAGTAGAAGAGTGCGCGGCCGTCGGCCAGCTTGGTCGCGGTCTTGTGCACCGCTGTGCTCCTTATGCGTGGGGCGTCGGCCCGCCTGTGCCGACGTCAAACAGAATCAAACATTTGCGATCTTTTGTCAACAGGTTTAGACCTACCGCCGATCGCCGGATGTCCTCGACTTGCCCTGTCCCCGACGGGAAATCCGCAGGTGTTGACCGCAGATGCCAATCATGTTTGATTATGTCGAAATCAGCTCCCGTCCGCCGGTGAACGGCCCCCGCGGGAGCCGAAAACGACGCACGCGCACGACGTACGGGAGCTGAACAGATGACCGAGCAGGCCGCCATCGACTTCGAGGCCGTCCACGGCGCCCGGCCGAGCGGCGTGTGGGCCGCTCCCGGCCGGGTGAACCTGATCGGTGAGCACACCGACTACAACGACGGCTTCGTCCTGCCCGTCGCCCTCCCGCACCGCGTCGAGGTCACCGCCCGCCGCCGCGAGGACGGCCGGGTGCGGCTGTACAGCGCCCAGGGCGACGGCACGATCACCGACCTCGCGCTCGACGGCCTGGCCCCCGGCGTGGTCACCAGCTGGGCCGCCTACCCGGTCGGCGTGTTCTGGGCCCTCGCCGAGGCCGGGCACCCGGTCGGCGGCGCCGACCTGTTCTTCGACAGCGACGTGCCGACCGGAGCCGGGCTCTCCTCCTCCGCCGCCCTGGAGTGCGCCACCGCCGCCGCCCTCGACGACCTGTACGGGCTCGGCCTGTCCGCGCCGGAACTCGCCCTGGTCGCCCAGCGGGCCGAGAACGCCTTCGTCGGCGTGCCCTGCGGGGTGATGGACCAGATGGCCTCCGCCTGCTGCACCGACGGCGCCGCGCTGTTCCTGGACACCCGGACGCTGGAGCAGCGGCACGTCCCGCTCGACCTGGAGGCGGCCGGGCTGCGGCTGCTGGTGATCGACACCCGGGTCAAGCACGACCTCGGCGACGGCGCCTACGCCGCCGTGCGGGCCGGCTGCGAGCGCGCCGCCGGCCTGCTCGGCCTGGACGCGCTGCGCGACCTGCCGGCCGCCGACCTCACCGCGGCCCTCGCGCGCCTTCCCCGGGAACTCGCCCCGCTGGTGCGGCACGTGGTCACCGAGAACCAGCGGGTGGTCGAGACGATCGCGCACCTGGAGGGCGGCCGGATCGCGGCGCTGGGGCCGATCCTGACGGCCGGACACGCCTCGCTGCGCGACGACTACCGGGTCTCCTGCCCCGAGACGGACCTCGCGGTCGAGGCCGCCGTGGCCGCCGGCGCGCTGGGCGCCCGGATGACCGGCGGCGGTTTCGGCGGGTCCGTCATCGCCCTGGTCGGGGCCGCCGACGTGGAACCGGTCGCGGAAGCGGTGCGGTCGGCCTTCCGCTCGGCGGGCTTCGCCACCCCGGTGGCCTTCACCGCGCTGCCGTCGGCGGGGGCGCGACGGGTGGCCTGACCGGTCCGGAGCGGCCCGGTCAGCCGGCGGCCGGCACCACGACGAGCTCGCCGACCGCGTCGGCGAGCTCGCTGCGGGCCGCCGCCGGGAGGGCGTCGTCGGTGATGAAGCAGTCGACCTCCGCCAGGGTCGCGAAGCTGCTCAGGCCGACGACGCCCCACTTCGTGTGGTCGGCGACCACGACGGTGCGGCGGGCGGAGGCGATCAGGGCCCGGTTGGTCTGTGCCTCGGCCAGGTTGGGCGTGGTGAGCCCGGCCCGCTCGCTGACGCCGTGCACGCCCAGGATGAGCAGGTCCACGTGGAGGGTGCGGATCGTCTGGTCCGCGAGGGCCCCCACCAGGGCCGCGGAGCGGGTCGGCGCCCCTCCGGTCACCAGCAGCGACGGGACGGACTCCCGCCCGTCGCTCTCGGCCGCCCACAGCAGGTCCGCGATCCGCAGGGAGTTGGTGACGACCGTCAGCTGCGGGACCTCCAGCAGTCGGGAGGCGACCGCGTAGGTGGTGGTGCCGGCGGACAGCGCGACCACGCTGCCCGGTTCCACGAGCTGCGCCGCCGCGTCCGCGAGGGCGGCCTTGGTGCCCTCCTCCAGTTCGGACTTGACGTCGAAGCCGGGCTCGTCCGTGCTCGCGGCTCCCAGCGCGATGGCGCCGCCGTGGACCTTCTGCACGGAGCCCTGGCGCGCCAGGGCGTCCAGGTCGCGGCGGATCGTCATGTCCGACACGCCGAACTGTTCGACCAGTTCGGCGACGCGTACCGCGCCGGCCTTGCGGATGGCCTCCAGGATCAGCGCCTGGCGCTGCGGGGCGAGCAAACTCTGATCAGCCACGGAGGCCCTTTCGATCGAACGGGTGCCTGGTTGCTCCCGCTTCCTTCCGGGGGTCGACCCTGTCACGGTCGTGGACGGACGCGCGCGACCGCTCCGGGAGGGGCGGGGCGGCCGGAACGTTCGCGTCGGCGTCCGGGCCGCGTCCGGTCGCGACATGATCCAGTATTCCAGGACGTCGGTGCCTCCCACGTCCGTCGGCCGAGGCCGTGGGGCGGGGAGCTGCCGCACCCGCCCGGATGCACGGAACCGCCGGTGCCACGCTCAGGGGTGGCACCGGCAGTTCCGTTCGCGGTCCGGCCGACCCTCGACGGCCGACCGCTCGTTCCGCCACCGGCCGGCTCCGGACCCGCTGCCACTGTGCGGCGGGACCGGCCACGCGACCGGCCGGGGCGGACGTCAGGGGAGTCGGACCAACGGGACACCGGATCCCGGCGTCCGCGGGGCGGGCCCGGTGGGGGAGGCGGCCCCGCGCGGCGCGCGTCGGGGAGGTCCGGCTTCCCGGGAGGCGCGGTTCCCGGGAGGTCCGGTTCCCGTGCGGCGGTGCGGTGCGGTGCCCCGCCGCACGGGGTCCGGGGTCAGGCGGGCAGGCCGACCGCCCGCTCGCGGTTGCGGCGCTGCTGGATGACGACGGCGGCGACCAGCAGGGACCCCTGGGCGACGTTCTGCCAGAAGGCGTTGATGCCCTGGACGGTGAGGCCGTTCTGCAACGCGCCGAGCAGCGCCACGGCGAGCAGGGTGCCGCCGATGCTCCCCTTGCCGCCCTTGAGGGCGCAGCCGCCGAGCGCCGCGGCGGTGATCGACTGCAGCTCCAGGCCCTCGCTGCCGGAGACCGGCTGGCCGCTGCCGGTGCGGGCGGTGAGCAGCACCCCGGCCAGGGCCGCGACGGTGCCGGAGAGGGCGTAGGCGGCGATCAGGTACTTGTTGAGGTTGATGCCGGCCAGCCGGGCGGCGGTGTCGTTGCCGCCGATGGCGTAGACGTTGCGGCCGATGTCGGTGTAGGTGAGCAGGGCGTGCACGGCGACGGCGGTGAGGATCAGCAGCCAGACCATGGTGGGCAGGCCGGCGATCTTGCCCCGGCTGAGGAAGACGAAGACCGGGTCGTTGAGAACGTAGCCCTGGGCGCGGCCGTCCGAGACGAGCTGGGCGACGCCCTTGTAGGCGGCCAGTCCGGCGAGGGTGGCGATCGTCGGGTTGACCCGGCCGTAGATGATGACGACCCCGTTGAACAGGCCGATGCCGGCGCCGACGGCGAGCGCGGCACCGATGCCGAGGTAGGGGTTGGCGCCGGTGGAGGTGAAGACCATGGCGCTGGTGACGGAGGCCAGGCCGGCCTGGGAGCCGACCGAGATGTCGAGGCCGCCGCAGATGATCACGACGGTCTGGACGACGGCCAGCAGGCCGGAGATGGTGGCGGCCTCGGCGATGACCTGGACGTTGTCCCAGCCGACGAAGTTGGGGTTGAGCCAGCCGAACAGCCCGACGACGGCGACGAGGGCGCCGATCAGGCTGAGGTTCTGGCCGCCGACAGCGGCGAACAGGGCGCGCGGGCCGCCGGACCGGCCGGGCAGGGCTCCGGCGTCGGGCGCCGGGGCGGTCGGGGGAGTGGCGGTGGTCATCGGGTCTCTCCGGTCTGGGCGGGGGCGGCGGTGGCGAGGTCGTCGACCATGGCGAGGTCGTCGGCCATGGCGAGGGCGAGGATGGCCTCCTCCGTCGCCTGCTCACGGGTCAGTTCGCCGGTCGTGCGGCCGTTCTGCATCACCACGACCCGGTCGGCGAGGCCGAGGACCTCGGGCAGCTCGGAGGAGATGACCAGGACGGCGGTGCCCTCGCGGGCGAGGTCGGCGATGATCTGGTAGATCTCGGCCTTGGCGCCGATGTCGACGCCGCGGGTGGGTTCGTCGAGGATCAGCAGGTCGGGCTTGCGGGCGAGCCAGCGGGCGAGGACGACCTTCTGCTGGTTGCCGCCGGAGAGGGTGCGGACCTCGGCCTCGATGGAGGGCGCGCGCACCCGCAGCCGGTCGGCGTACTCCTGGGCGAGGGCCCTCTCCTGGCGGTGCTTGACGAAGCGCCAGCGGCGCAGTCGACCCAGGCTGACCAGCGAGGTGTTGTCGCGGATCGTGCGCTGCAGGAACAGCGCCTGGGCCTTGCGCTCCTCGGGGGCCAGGCCGATTCCGGCGGCGATGGCGGCGCGCGGGTCCTTCAGCCGCAGGACCTCGCCGTTGAGGGACACCGTGCCGGAGCGGATCGGGGTGTCGCCGGCCAGGGCGAGGGCGAGTTCGGAGCGTCCGGCGCCGATCAGGCCGGCCAGTGCCACGACCTCGCCGGCCCTGACCCGAAGGCTGATGTCGTGGACGTCGTCGGTGGTGAGGCCCTGCACGTCCAGGACGACGCGGTCGGTGGCGACCTGTTGGCGGACGAAGAGCGAGGAGAGGTCGCGGCCGACCATGAGCCGCACGAGTTCGCTCTCGTCGGTGGCGGCGGCCTCGACCACCCCGGCGACCCGGCCGTCGCGCAGGACGGCGATGCGGTCGGCGAGCCGGAAGATCTCCTTCATCCGGTGGGAGACGTAGACGACCGCGATGCCCTCGTCGCGGAGCCGTCCGATCAGGGCGAACAGGGCCTCGACCTCGTGCTCGGAGAGCGAGGAGGTGGGCTCGTCGAAGGCGATCGCGCGAGGGGGTACGGAGCCGGTCAGGGCTCGCATGATCTCGACCAACTGGCGCTGGGCAGCAGTGAGTTCGGAACCGAGGAGGTCGGGGTCGAGGACCTTGTCGAAGCCGAGGCGGGCCAGGTCCGCGGTGATCCGGCGGCGCAGTTCGGCGCGGTCCAGACGGCGCAGACCGGTGCGGGGAAGCGAACCGGCGTAGACGTTCTCGGCGACGGGGACGTGCGGGATGATCTCGGGTTCCTGCGGGATGATCCGGATCCCGGCGCGGCGGGCGTCCTGCGGGGAGTGCAGGTCGACGTCCTCGCCGTCCAGCAGGACGCGTCCCTCGGTGGGGTGGTGGTCACCGGTGAGGATGCGCAGCAGGGTGGACTTCCCGGCGCCGTTCTCGCCCATCAGGGCGGTGACCCGGCCGGGCGGGAAGGTGAGGGTGACGTCCTTCAGAGCCTGGACGGAGCCGAAGCGCTTGGACACGCCCTCGGCACTCAGGCCGGGCGAGCCGCTCGCCGGCGGTACGGGTGACGGTACGGGTGTGGTCATCGGGGCCTCGTTGGCAGTGCGGTGCGTACGGTCTGGGGGAGCCGTGCGCGCTCGGCCGAGCCGGCGGTCGTGCGTACGGTCTCCGGGAGCGGCGCCGGCGCGGCGGGTCGGTGCCCGTCCGCCGCACCGGCGGCTCGACGCGGTGTCAGCTGCAGGACACGCCCGCGGACTGCCAGGTGGCGGCGTCGACCATCTTGGTCGGGGCGAAGGCCTCCTTGGGGAAGTCCTTGCCGTTCTTGAGCTTGTCGTACATGGTCTGCACCGACAGGGCGCCGACGTCCTTGCCGTTGATGAACAGGGCGGCCTTCATGCCGGAGGGCTTGCCGGAGGCCCAGTTCTTGCACGCCAGGTAGGCGCCCAGCCCGACACCGTCGATGTCGTCCGGGCTGATCCCGGCGTTCTGCAGGGCGGTGACGGCGCCCTGGACGTTCTCGTCGTTGCAGCCCCACGTCACCCAGTGCTTGACGCCGGGGTTGGCGGTGATGGTGGCGGCGACCTTGTCCTGCGCGCCGGTCGGGGTGTTGTCGGTCGCGACGTCGATCAGCTGCACGCCCGGCACGGCCTGGTCGAAGGCCGCCCGGGCGGCCTTGACGCGGTCGCCGCAGACGGTGACGTCCTGCTTCCAGGCGGAGATGATCCGGGTGTCGCCCGCGTTCCAGCCGGCCTTCTTGAACTCCTCGGCGGCGCGCTTGCCGACCTCGCCGCCCATCTGCTCGCCGGAGAAGCCGATCCGGGGCACCAGGTCGCCGGCCGCGCACTGCGCCGGGGCCGGTCCGCTCGCGCAGACCTGGTCGTCGGAGGTGAGCAGCGCGGCCTTCGCGTCCCGGGCCGTCTGGACCACCTGCGGGCCGACCGCCGGGTCCGGCACCACGATGATCAGGCCGTTGCTCTTCTGCGCGATCGCGGCCTGCACCTCTCCGACCGTCTTGTTGGCGTCGTTGCCGAGGTTCACCACCTTCAGGTCGGCACCCAGTTCTGCCGCCTTGGCCTTCGCACCCGCGGCCTCGTCCACGAAGTACTGCTGGTCGCCCTGCTTCTGCAGGTAGGTGATCGTGACCTTGCCGGACACCGGCGCGACCGGGGCGTCCGCGCTGTTGGAGGACGTCTGTCCGGTGGAGCAGGCGGTCAGGCCGAAGGAGGTGACCAGGGTCAGCGCGGTGAGCGAGGCCAGACGGGCGCGGCGGGAGAGGTGCATGGTGGGGGCTCCTGGGGGTGTGGGACTGATCGGCTAGAAGCAACAGAACCAATCAGAAAGCATCGCAATCAAACGCGACGTGTCATAAGAAAGCGCCTGTCCTGGAGCTGAGTCAAGCTCAAGTTTCGGGTTGGGAGCCCATTGAGACCGTCTCGTTATGCCGCCGGGCCGCAGGCTCGGCGCGAGGCCGGTGAGCCGAGCCTCGATCCCCCGGATCGAAGCAGGTCGTAGGCGTGTTCGACAGAACCTACCGATTGGTAGGTTCTTGCCCTGGACAGCTTCGAGCAAAGCCGGGGCGGCGTCAATAGCGCCTGGCAGGGGCATGGCGGCGAAGGGGTGTCGGGACCCGGCCGGCGCCCCGGGGCGGCCGCCGCCTGCTGTCGGTCGGCTGGCCGATCGCGTTGTATTTCATCCGAAGTTGTTGATTGTTGTTGAAAGCTGGGTCTACTGTCCTCCCCGGCATGTCGGCATGCACCCGCCGGCAACATCCATGCGTCCGGTCCGGGCGCCGAGTCCCGGTGGCCCCACCCCCGCAGACCCGACCCGGCACGGATCCCACCCCACCTCACCCCACCCCGGAGACGCCCATGGGCCGTCAACATCCGACCTCGACCTGGCGCACCGCGCTGAGTGCGACACTCGTCCTCGCCGGCGCGCTGGGCGGCCTGACCGCGCCGGCGGCCGCCCGGGCCGCCGCGCCGCAGGCCGCCACCACCACCGCCGTCACCGTCGACGGCACCAAGCCGGGCCTCACCTTCGACGGGGTCGGTGCGATCTCCGGCGGCGGCGGCAACTCGCGCCTGCTGGTGGACTATCCGGAGCCCCAGCGCAGCCAGCTGCTCGACTACCTGTTCAAGCCCGGCTACGGCGCCTCGCTGCAGGTGCTGAAGCTGGAGATCGGCGGCGACACCAACTCCACCGACGGCGCCGAGCCGAGCATCGAGCACACCCGGGGCACCGTCGACTGCAACCAGGGCTACGAGTGGTGGGTGGCCGAGCAGGCCAAGGCCCGCAACCCCGACATCACGTTCTACGGCCTGTCCTGGGGCGCCCCCGGCTGGATCGGCAACACCGGCAGCGGCGGGAACTTCTGGTCCCAGGACTCCATCGGCTACCTGATGGACTGGATGGGCTGCGCCGCCCAGCACCACCTGAACGTCTCCTACCTCGGCGGGTGGAACGAGCGCAGCTTCGACAAGGCCTGGTACGAGAACCTCAAGAGCACGCTCGTCGCCCGCGGTTACGGCGCCACCAAGGTCGTCGCCGCCGACGACACCTGGGACGT
Organism: Kitasatospora sp. NPDC059599; assembly: GCF_042735125.1. Taxonomy (NCBI): domain Bacteria; kingdom Bacillati; phylum Actinomycetota; class Actinomycetes; order Kitasatosporales; family Streptomycetaceae; genus Kitasatospora; species Kitasatospora sp. NPDC059599. The sequence goes on from NZ_JBHWCL010000117.1 coordinate 27,384, forward strand.
GGCCGACGCCATGGCCACCGACCCGGCGTTCAAGAACGCCGTCGACATCGTCGGCGTGCACTACCCCTGCGGGTACATGAGCTCCTTCACCGACTGCCCCAGCACGGCGAACGCCCAGGCGCTCGGCAAGCCGCTGTGGGCGAGCGAGAACGGCTCCGAGGACGCCGACGGCGGCGCCCCCGCGGTGGCGCGCGGGATCAACCGCGGCTACCTCGACGGAAAGATGACCTCGTTCCTCAACTGGCCGGTCATCGCCGCGCTCTACCCCGACCTGTTCTTCTCCACCGACGGCATGTCGATCGCCAACCAGCCCTGGTCCGGCAACTACGGCATCGGCAGGACGACCTGGGTCACCGCGCACACCACCCAGTTCACCCAACCGGGCTGGCGCTACATCGACGCCGCGAGCGGCTACCTCGGCGGTGCGCGCGCCAACGGCAGCTACGTCACGCTGAAGAGCCCGAACAAGCGCGACTACAGCACCGTCATCGAGACCCTGGACGCCGCCGCCGCCCAGACCGCGAGCTTCACCGTCACCGGCGGCCTGTCCACCGGCAAGGTCCACGTCTGGTCCACCGACCTCGACTCGACCGACCCCGCGGACTGGTTCGTCCACCAGCAGGACATCACCCCGGCGCACGGCAGCTACACCCTCACCCTGCAGCCCGGCCGGGTCTACACCGTGACCACCACCACCGGTCAGGGCAAGGGCACCGCCACCCCGCCGGCCGCCGCGCCGATGAAGCTGCCCTACGCGGACGGCTTCGAGACGCCCGCGACGACCACCTCGCCGACGTACTTCTCGGACATGAACGGCGCCTTCCAGACCGTCGCCTGCGGCGGCGGCCGGAGTGGCACCTGCCTGCGCCAGATGGCCCCGACCAGGCCGATCCACTGGACGGACGAGCCGTACAACGCCCCGTACACGATGATGGGCGACGGCAGCTGGTCCAACTACACCGTCACCGCCGACACCATGTTCGAGCAGTCGAGTACCGTCGAGCTCCTCGGCCGGGTGAACCAGCAGGGCCGCAACAACAACGGCCTGAACGCCTACCACCTGCGGGTGAGCGACACCGGCGCCTGGTCCATCGACAAGAGCGACACCAGCTGGAACTTCACCACGCTCGCGAGCGGCACCACCCCCGCCCTCGGCACCGGCCGCTGGCACACCGTCGCGCTCACCCTGGACGACGCGACCCTCACCGCGAGCATCGACGGCGCCGCCGTGGGCAGCGCGACCGACGCGAGCTTCACCAACGGGCGGGCCGGCCTCGGCGTGACCGGCTACCAGACCGACCAGTTCGACAACTTCGCACTCACCCCCGGCACGCCCACCACCCACACCGGCCCGATCGCCTCCGCACTGCCCGGCACCTGCGCCCGCCCCACCGCCGGCACCAGCGGCGCCGCCGTCCAGCTCTGGGCCTGCGACGGATCCGCCGAGCAGGTGTGGACCCGCTCCAACGGCACCCTCACCCACAACGGCAAGTGCCTCGACGTCACCGGCGCCGCCACCGCCAACGGTGCCGCGGTCGAACTGTGGGACTGCACCGGCGGCGCCAACCAGCAGTGGACGCCCCAGCCGGACGGCACCCTGAAGAGCGCTCAGTCCGGCCGCTGCCTCGACGACCCCGCCGCGGCCACCGCCGACGGCACCCCGCTGGAGATCTGGGACTGCAACGGCGGCGCCAACCAGCGCTGGACGCTGCCGTAGCCCCCTGACCGCCCGGGCCGATCCGACACGGTCCGACGCGGTCTGCCGGGCCCGAGCGGCACCCTGTCCGGCCCCGAGCGGCACCCCGCCCGGGGCCGGACCGCACCCCCGCACGCTCAAAGTTGTCTGGCCACGTTCGGTCGGTGTTCTTCCATTGGACAGCGCCGACCGGTACTTATGTCCCGCTCATGGCGAACAGCCATGTGGCCCACCCCTCACCAACGGGACGAGGTACCCCTATGCGACTGCGCTCGAGCACCATCGGCGGGCTGCTCGCCGCCCTGCCCCTGGTCGGCGCACTGGTCGTCGCCACTCCCGCCACCGCCGGAGCGACGGGCAGCAGCGGCAACCTGATCACCAACGGCGACGCGGAGGCCGGCGGCTACTGCACCGGCGACTGGAGCGCGGCCAGTACTGTCCCCGGCTGGACGGTCCAGGCCGGCGCCATCGACGCGATGTGCCACTCGGTCGCCTCCTTCGGCCTGCCGAGCGACGGCCGGACACCGGGCAAGGCCTTCTTCGGGCCCGGCAACTTCGGCGACGGCTCGATGGCCCAGACCGTCGACGTGTCCTCGGCCGCCACCGCGATCGACGGCGGCGGCGTGCACTTCAACCTCTCCGGCTGGCTGGGCGGTTGGACCATCAACGGCGGCTACGTCGCCGTCAGCCTGCACTTCCAGGACGCGGCCGGCCGGCCGCTCGGCGCCACCGCCAATCTGCCGACCGTCTCCGCGACGGACCGCGGCCTGTCCACCAAGTTCCTCTCCCGCAGCACCACCGGCGCCGTCCCGGCCGGAACGAGGTCGATCCAGGTCGAGGCGCAGTTCCTGTCCACCTCCAGCGAGAGCGGCTACCTGGACAACCTCTCGCTCACCCTCGACACCCCGGTCACCGCGCCCGCGCCGCTCACCCCGCCCGCGTCCGCCGTACCCGGCTACGACCACGTGTTCGTCGTCATGATGGAGAACACCGACTACGCCCAGATCATGAACGACCCGGCGGGCACGCCGTTCATCCACGGCCTGATGTCCCAGGGCGCCACCCTCACCGACTCCCACGGCACCTACCACCCGAGCGACGAGAACTACCTCTCCATCGCCGGCGGTGACACCTACGCCAAGGGCGCCGTCTACTTCCCCAACATCAACTCCCCGCAGCGCAACCTCGGCGACACCATCGAGGAGGCCGGCAAGACCTGGAAGGCCTACGAGCAGGGCATGGGCACCCCCTGTAACACCGGGAAGAGCGCAGACAGCTACTACGAGCCCGACGACGCGCCGTTCATCAACTACACCGACATCAGCGGCAACCCGGCCCGCTGCGCGGCGCACCTCGTCGACACCACCCAGCTCACCACCGACCTGCGGTCCGCGGCCACCACCCCGAACTTCTCCTGGATCGCCGCCGACGACTACTACGACGGCGAGGCCTCCGGCAACGGCAGCGCCACCAGCCTGAAGGTGCAGGACGGCTGGCTGCAGCAGACCCTCGCCCCCGTGCTGTCCTCCCCGGCCTGGACCCAGCAGCGCTCGCTGCTACTGCTGACCTGGGACGAGAGCAACTCCGAGGCCTACAACCACCTCGCCACCGTCGTCGTCGGCTCGCAGGGCACCGTCCCGGCCGGAACCAGTAGCCCGCTGCACTACGACCACTACAGCGTCGGCCGCACCATCGACGCGGCCCTCGGCCTGCCGGGCCTGACGGCCAACGACACCTACGCGACGCCGCTCAACGCCGCGTTCGCGCCGTCCCGGGCGACCGCGCCCACGCTGACCGGCGACCTCAACGCGGTGGCCAATGGCGGCAACGTCACCCTCCGCTACGCTCTGCCGAACGCCCCGCAAGCCGGGGCGAAGAACTGGGTCGGCGTCTACCCGGCGGGCGTCACCCCGGGCGCCCGGTCCTCGCTGACCTGGGCCTACACGCCGAACCAGAGCGGTGCGGTCACCTTCTCCACCGGCAAGCTGAACGGCGCCGGCGCGTATGACGCCTACTACCTCGCCAACGACGGCTACACGGTGCTGGCCGGGCCTGTCCGCCTGACCGTCGGCTGACGGCCCCCGGTGCGGCGGGGCCGGAC
>NZ_JBHWCL010000118.1:0-12613 GCF_042735125.1 Kitasatospora sp. NPDC059599
CCCGGCCCCGGCGCCGGACCCCGCGCCGCCCGGTGCCGGCGGCCGACGTGCGGCTGCCACCCCCGACGACTCGGCGCCGGCCCGCGCCGCGCGCTCCTCGGCGGACGCCGGTGCCGGCCGCGGCCCGAAGTCACGGACCCCGACGGCCTCCTGGAGAACGGTCATCCGCCAGCCCCTCTCGCTCCGGGCACCGACCCGAACGGATCGGCGAAAACGGCAAGAGCATGCGACAAGACCCCTGAAGCGACGCTGAGAAAGCTGAAGGCCGCTTAAGGAACGGATCCGGCGCCGGTGGCATCCTGATCCGCATGGAGATTCTGGTGGTGGAGGACGACGCCCAGGTCGCCGCGGCCGTCCGGCGCGGCCTGGAGGCCGAGGGCTACACCGTGGACCTCGCCCCGGACGGTCTCACCGGCCTGCGGCTGGCCCAACGGCACGCCTACCGGGCGATCGTGCTCGACATCATGCTGCCCGGCCTGAACGGCTACAAGGTGTGCGAGGCGCTGCGCGCCGACGGCGTGACCACCCCGATCCTGATGCTGACCGCCAAGGACGGCGAGTACGACGAGGCCGAGGGCCTGGACACCGGCGCCGACGACTACCTCACCAAGCCGTTCTCCTACCTGGTCTTCCTGGCCCGCCTGCGCGCCCTGATCCGCCGCAGCCAGACGCCCGGCCCGCTGCTGCGGGCGGGCGACCTGTGGCTGGACCCGGCGGGCCGCCGCTGCGGCCGCGGCGGCGCCGAAATCACCCTCACCGAGCGCGAGTTCGCCGTGCTGCGCTGCCTGGTCGAGCACCCCGGCGAGGTGCTGTCCAAGCGCCGGATCGTCGACGAGGTGTGGGACATCGCCTTCGACGGCGAGGAGTCCATCGTCGAGGTGTACGTCAGCATGCTGCGCCGCAAGGTGGACACCCCGTTCGGCGTCCGCTCGATCACCACCGTGCGCGGCGCCGGCTACCGAATGGAGTCCTGACCGTGCTCAGCCGCCTCTCCACCCGTCTGCGCACCTCGCTGGCGGCCGGCCTGGCGGCGCTGCTGCTGCTCGGCGGCGGCGCCTGGTGGCTGCGCGGCCACATGTACGACGCCCAGGTGCAGGCCGCGAACGCGGAGGCGAAGGCACAGGCCCGGGAACTCAGCAACGGCTTCAAGTACGGCCAGCAGGTGACGGACAGCTGGCAGCTGCCGTACGTGGTGCTGGGCAGCGACGGTCAAGTGCTGCTCATGGGGGGCCCGCTGACCACCCAGCACCTGACCGGGCCGCTGCCGGCCGCCGTGCCGCACCTGGCACCGGACGACTGGCAGACGGTCCAGCGGATCTCCATCGGCCCCGCGGGCACGGCCGCCGCCAACCGCTACTCGGGGCGCGCCTTCACCGCGATGGGCAGTTGGAGCCCGCTGCTGCGCAAGGACGGCACCCAGGTGAAGCCGACGGTCGGCCCGTTCACGGTGTACGTGCTGGCCACCCCGTTCGCCGCCGAGGCCTCGCTGCACAGCATCGACCCGGTGCTCCGGGCCGGTGTGCCGACCGCCGCCCTGCTGGTCGCGCTGATGGCCTGGATCGCGACCAGCCGCGCGCTGCGCCCGGTGGACGCGATCCGCGCCGAGCTGGCCGAGATCGGCGAGCACCGGCTGGACCGCCGCGTCCCGGTGCCGCGCTCCGGCGACGAGATCACCCGGATGGCCCGGGCCACCAACGCCACCCTGGACCGGCTGGAACGCTCCGCCGCCCAACAGCAGCGCTTCGTCGCGGACGCCTCGCACGAGCTGCGCAGCCCGATCGCGGCCCTGCGCACCAACCTGGAGGTCTCGCTCGCCCACCCCGAGCACACCGACTGGCCCGCCGCGACCCGGGAGGCGCTCACCTCGGTCGAACGCCTCCAGCAGCTCACCGAGGACCTGCTGTTCCTGGCCCGCGGCACCCACCCGGCGACGGCCGGCCGGCTCGGCACCGTCGACCTGTCCGCCGTGCTGCGCGAACTCGCCGACCAGTACCGCCCGGTCCTCGGCGCCCGGCTCACCCTGCGGGTGGACGCGGCCGAGGCGGTGCTGGTGCACGGCAGCCGGATCCGGCTGCACCGGCTGGTGCGCAACCTGCTGGACAACGCCCAGCGGCACGCGGCCACCGAGGTGACGATGTCCGCGCGGCAGAGCGCCTACGGCTGCGTCGTGGAGATCCGGGACGACGGCCCGGGCGTGCCGCCGGAGGACCGCGAGCGGATCTTCGAGCCGTTCACCCGGCTCGACGAGGCCCGTAGCCGGGACGCCGGCGGCAGCGGTCTGGGCCTGGCCATCGCGGCGGACGTCGCCACCCGCCACGGCGGCACCCTGCGCGTCGCCCACGCCCCGCGCGGCGCCCGCTTCGTCCTGGAGCTGCCGCCCGTCGAGGCGGCCGGCCGGGGACGGTCCGCGGACTCCGGCGGGCCGGAGCCCGCGAGCCGCACCTGACCCTGCGCCGGGGCCCGGGCGCCGGCCGTCCTTCGAGGGGCCGGGCGCTACCCCACCTTCGAGGCGTCGGGCGCGACGGTCACCGTCCGCAGCGGAACCGAGGCCCGCATCCGGAAGCCCTTTCCCCGCTCCCCGGGCCCGGTCTCCAGCCGCCCGCCGACCAGCGCCAGCCGCTCCTCCAGCCCGGACAGCCCGTTCCCCGGCTGGGACTTGCCCGGCCCGCGCCCGTTGTCGGCGACCTCCAGCACGGCGTAGCGCCCGCCGTGCTCCTCCCAGCTCTCGTCGGCCGTCACCGTGCAGACGGTGGCGCCCTCGCCGTGCCGGACGATGTTGGTGACGGCCTCGCGCAGCGCCCAGGCCAGCGCGCCCGCCTCCTCGTCGGCCAGCCCCGGCCAGCTGTCCACCAGCTCCGGCGCGGCCTCCAGCCGGACCTGGGCGGCGCCCAGCGCGGTACGGGCGGCGGCGAGTTCGACCGGCAGGGTCGGCCGGCGGAAGCCGGTCACCGCCTCCCGGACGTCGATCAGCGACTGCCGGGCGACCTGTTCGATGTCGGCGACCTGCGCCCGCGCCTTCTCGTCGGCGCCCGCGTCCATGAACCGGCCGGCCAGCTCGCTCTTCAGGGTGATCAGCGAGAGCGAGTGCCCGAGCAGGTCGTGCAGGTCGCGGGCGAGTCGCAGCCGCTCCTCGGAGGCGGCCAGGTGCGCGACGGCGGCCCGGGCCTCGCGCAGTTCCTTCATGGTGGCGACCAGCCGCTGGAGGCCGGTCATCGCGACCCCGGCCAGGAAGGCGCTGAGCGTGAAGGTGGCGATGTTGTCGGTGTCGACGCCGCTCAGCAGGCCGACCGCGGCGGTGAGCCCGGCCATGGCCCCGAGGGCGCCCAGCGCGTAGTTCGCCGGGGTGATGATCGCGACGCACACCGAGGCGTAGATGAACAGGGTCAGGAAGGCGTCGCCGAGGACGAAGGGCGCCACCGAGGCCAGCACGATCATCGTCGCGACGATCACCCGGCAGGCCCGCGGCCGCATCCCCGACTGCGAGCGGAAGATCACCAGCAGCACGTACGCCGCCACGAACCCGGCCAGGCAGCACCAGCCGAACACCCGGTCGGCCGCACTGTGGCCCCCGCTCACCAGGTCGCCCGCCGGGTAGGCCAGGTAGGTCATCCACAGCAGCATCCAGGAGACCTTGACCACCAGCTGCCGCCTGGTCTCCACCGGGGAACCGGGCACGCTCATGAACGACGCGCGCTCCGCACCCGCCTTCGGCGACTCGTCGGGGCCGTGGGTCTGACGCGCGTCGCTCATGTGGATCATCATGCCTGTCGGGTGTCGCGCCGGTACAGGGCCGCCGCGGCGACGACGAACACCACCAGGAAGCCCGCCAGCCCGGCGACCGCGACGGTGTCCAGGGACTGCCCGGGCCGGGTGAAGCCCGCCAGGTGGTTGTACAGGTACACCGGGTCGAACCGGGCGAACTTCTCCAGCGAACCGCTCACCGGGAACCAGGTCCCGCCGAACAGCGCCATCGCCATGTAGGTGATCATCACGATCGGCTGCACCGCGTCCGGCGCCGCCGCGTACCCGAGCGCCACGCCGAGCGCCGCGAAGACGAAGCTGCCCAGCCACAGCGCGAGGCCCAGCCCGGTCCACTGCGCCGCACTGAGCACGACGCCCTGGGCCGCGCCGACCGCGAACACCACCAGGATCGCCGGCAGCGTGGTGACCGCGCTCGCCGCGATCTTGCCGACGGTGTACGCCCGGCCGGGCAGCGCGGTCAGCCGCAGCTGCCGGGTCCAGCCGCTCTTGCGCTCCAGCGAGATCCGCTGCGCGCTGCCGGTCAGCACCGCGCCGACCGCGCCGAAGGTGGCCATCGAGACCATGAAGTAGGTCTTCACCGGCAGTCCGCCGGCCTGGTCGGCGGCCCCGTAGGCGTGGATGAAGAAGACGTACATCAGGGCCGGGTACAGCACGGTGAAGAACAGGTAGCGCCGGTTGCGCAGGGTCCGCAGGACCTCCAGCCGGATCAGGGTCGTCATCGCACGCTCTCCTTGTCGACGCTCCGGCCGGTGGCGGCGCTCCCGGCGCTCCCGGCGTTCCCGGCACCGTCGGCACCGTCGGCGCTCCGGGGCCCGGCCGCGCGGTCCAGCTCGCCGGTGATGGTCAGGAAGGCCTGTTCCAGGCCCACGCCGGTGACCTCCAGCCCGCGCGGGTACAGGCCCGCCCGGTAGAGCCCGGCGACGCTCGCGTCGGCGTCCGCGGTCCGGATCCGCACCGTCCGCACGCCCGGGACCCGGGCCGTGACGTCCAGCGACTGCACGCCCGGCAGGGTGCGCAGCAGGCGCTCGTCGGCCTGCCCGTCGCCGTCGTGGAGCTCGAAGGCGATCCGGCGCACCCCGGCCCGCGCCTTGATCTCGGCGGAGCTGCCGTCGGCGATCAGCCGGCCCCGGTGCAGCACCAGGACGCGGTCGGCGATCGAGTCGGCCTCCTCCAGGTAGTGGGTCGCGAACAGCACCGTGCGCCCGGCGTCGGCCTGCGCCCGCATGCTCGCCCAGAACGACTGCCGGACGCCGACGTCCATGCCGGTGGTGGGTTCGTCCAGCACGATCAGGTCGTTGTCGCCCGCGATCGCCAGGGCGAAGCGGACCCGCTGCTCCTGACCGCCGGACAGCTTGTCGACCCGGCGCTCCGCCAGCTCGGTGATCCCCGCGTCGGTCAGCACCCCCGTGACCGACCGGCCGCGCGGGTGCACGTCGCAGGCGAGCCGCACCAGCTCGCGCACCTTGACGTCGGACATCAGCCCGCCGCTCTGCAGCATCGCGCCGACCCGGCCGGCCGCGATCGCCGCCCGCGGGGTGCCCCCGAAGAGCGTCACGCTGCCCCGGTCGGGCTCGCGCAGCCCCAGCAGCAGGTCCAGGCTGGTGGACTTCCCGGCGCCGTTCGGGCCGAGCAGGGCCACGGTCTCGCCCGGCCGCAGCACGAGGTCCAGTCCGTCCACGGCGCGCACCCGCCCGTAGCTCTTGCCCACGCCGCGGAAGGCGGCCACCTCGGTGTCCATCGCCCGGCTCCTCTTCCCTGGTGCTGTCGCGTCCGGTGCTGTTCGCACCGGTTCAGGGTCCCGCGCGGGCGGTCGGCGACGGCAGTGTCCGCCGTCGTGCCTTCGGCATGACGGATGTCATGCCGAAGGCCGGTACCCGCATCAGGGGTACCGGCCGCGGAAAGGGCAGGTCAGGGGCGGTTGTCGGCCCCGGGGGCTAGCATGCCGGGAGATCCGGCCGGACTGGTCGCCCCGCGGGGCACACGCGGCTCAGGGGGAGCGGCGCGGACTCCGGGCACCGCACGCGAAGGGCCCGGGTCTTTCGGCGATCCGGCTCCGCTCCCCCTCCTCCGGCCCCGGCCCGGTCACGCCCCGAGCGCGCGCTTCACGAAGTCGACCTGGAGCAGCAGCAGGTTCTCGGCGACCTCCTCCTGCGGGGTCATGTGCGTGACGCCGGACAGCGGCAGCACGGTGTGCGGGCGCCCGGCGGCGAGCAGCGCCGAGGAGAGCCGCAGGGTGTGCGCGGCCACCACGTTGTCGTCGGCCAGCCCGTGGATGATCATCAGCGGGCGCTCCAGCCCGGCCGCGTACCCGCTCAGCGAGTTGGCCTCGTACACCTCGGGCCGCTCGGCCGGGTCGCCCAGGTAGCGCTCGGTGTAGTGGGTGTCGTACAGCGCCCAGTCGGTCACCGGCGCGCCGGAGACCGCCGCGTGGAAGACGTCCGGGCGGCGCAGCACGGCGAGCGCGGAGAGGTAGCCGCCGTACGACCAGCCGCGGATGGCGACCCGGTCGAGGTCCAGCGGGAACTCCCCGGCGAGTGCCTGCAGCGCCTCGACCTGGTCGTCCAGGGTGGCCCCGGCGAAGTCGAAGGCGATCGACTTCTCCCAGGCCGGCCCGCGCCCGGGGGTGCCGCGCCCGTCGGCGACCACCACCGCGAAGCCCTGGTCGGCGAACCACTGCGAGTTGAGGTGCGGGTTGTGCGCCTGGACGACGCGCTGGCCGTGCGGGCCGCCGTACGGGTCCATCAGGACGGGCAGCAGGCCGTCCCGTTCGCGGTCGTAGCCGGTGGGCAGGAAGACGGCGGCCGGGATGCGGCGCTCGCCGGCGAAGCGGAAGACCGGGCGGGCGGTGATGACCGGCGTCTCGGCGTACGAGGCGATGGTGGCGACGTCGTCGACCACCACGCCCTCCGGCAGGTCGCGGGCGACCTGGACGAGGGTGCCGGGCAGGTCGGGCTCGGCGGTGGCCCGCACGGTGATCCCGCCGCCGTGCACGGCGCTGGTGACGGAGGTGAACGGCCGCCCGTTGGAGGACTCCCAGCCGAGTCGCTTGCCGTCGTGACTGATCCGGCCGACGGCGATCCAGCCGGGCTCGGGGTCGGTCTCGGCGGCGCCGCCGGAGGCGGAGAAGAAGACCTCGTCCTCGGTGACGGCGACGACGGACCGGACGTGCAGGTCGGCCCCGGTGACGGCGTGGTCGCCGACCACCAGCGCCCGGACCCCTCCCTCGTCCGAGATCCGCACCAGCTTGCCGTCCGGGGTCCACGCCGGGACGCCGCCGAACAGCTCCAGCCAGACCGCGTCCTCCTCCGCGTGCAGCACCTCGGTGGCGCCGGTGGCCACGTCCAGGCCGAGGATCCGCTGGCTGCGCTGGTCGCGGGACTGCACCTGCAGCAGCGGCACGCCGCCCTTCGACCAGTGCACCCGGCCGAGGTACGGGAACGCCGCGCGGTCCCACTCCACCTCGGTGCGCCCGCCGTGCATGTCGAGCACCCAGAGGCCGACCTCGGCGTTGGCGGTGCCGGCCGCCGGGTAGGGGACCTCGGCGGGCTCGCGGTCCGGGTTCGCCGGGTCGGCGATCCACCAGCGGCGCACCGGGCCGTCGTCGGCGCGCTCGACCAGCAGCCGGTCGCCTTCCGGGGACCACCAGAAGCCGCGGTCGCGGTCCATCTCCTCCTGGGCGATGAACTCGGCCTGGCCCCAGGTGACGTTCGGTCCGTCCGGCTCGGCGAGCACCCGGTCGCCGCTGCCGTCGGTGCGGGTCAGCCGCAGCTCGCCGGCGGTGTTGGCGTACGCGACGCAGCTGCCGTCCGGGGACAGCCGCGGGTCCAGCAGCGGCCCCTGGACGGGAAGTTCGGTGGTCGTTCCGGTGACCAGGTCGGCCGTGAAGAGGCGGCCGGAGAGCGCGAAGGCGGCCAGCGTGCCGGTCCCGTCCAGGGCGTAGCCGACGATGCCGGCCGAGCCCTCGCGGCTGCGCTCGCGGCGGGCCTTCTCGGCCGGCGAGAGGTCCTCCTCGCCGCCGCCGAGCAGAGCCGCCGGGTCGGCGGCGATCCGCTCCTCGCCGGTGGCGGTGTCGAGGGTCCAGAGCAGGTTGGCCCGGTCGCTGCCCTTGGGGGTCCCCCCGGCCGGGGGCTGGGGGCGCGAGCGGAGGAAGACGACCCGCGAGCCGTCCGGTGCGACGGAGAACGAGCGGGGCGCGCCGACGGTGTAGCGCAGGGTCCGCGCGTACTGCCGGGGGAAGGTGTCCGCAGGGGTGTGGGAGGTCATGGCACCAGACCCTACGACGCCGAACTGCCGCTGCCGGGAGGCTGGTGATCACTCGTTCGGAGCATCATCCCCAAGTGCGCCCCAAAGGCCCTCAAACCGCCTCCGACCGGCCCGGGCGCGCCGTCGGCGCTGCGCCGCCCCACACGCCGGGGCTCACCGAACGTCACGCTCCCCTTACCCATCGGGTATGACTTGTCGGGCGAGTGATCGTCGGCCCCGTCCCGGTCCCCGGTCGCCCGCAGCCCAGTCCCGCACCGTCCCACCGCCGCCCTCCCCCAGGGGTGGCGCGCCCGAGAAGGGGTGTGAGCCGACATGGCCATGAACATCTCCGCCGCCGTGCTGATGCTGGTCATCGTGGTGGTGCTGATCCGCCGCTCCGGCCTGAAGCTGGCGCACGCGATCGTCTGCGCACTGCTCGGCTTCTACCTGGCGTCCAGCTCGATCGCGCCGTCGATCAGCCAGGTCACCAGCAACCTCGCGGGGATGATCAACGGCCTGAAGCTCTAGCCCCACCCGGCCGGTGGTTAGGCTTCCTCCCATGACCGCGACTACCGGCCGCCGACTCCTCCTCGTGCACGCACACCCCGACGACGAGTCGATCGGCAACGGCGCCACCATGGCCCGGTACGCCGCCGAGGGCGCCCGGGTCACGCTGGTGACCTGCACCCTCGGCGAGGGCGGCGAGGTGATCCCCCCGGAGCTGGCCCACCTGACGGCCGATCGGGACGACACCCTCGGCGCGCACCGGATCGGCGAGCTCACCGAGGCGACGCGCGCCCTGGGCGTCACCGACGTCCGCTTCCTCGGCGGCCCCGGGCGCTACCGCGACTCCGGGATGATGGGCGTGCCCGACAACGACGCCCCCGGCTGCTTCTGGCGCGCGGACGTGGACGAGGCGGCCGGCCACCTGGTCGCGGTGATCCGCGAGGTGCGGCCGCAGGTCCTGGTCACCTACGACGACAACGGCGGCTACGGGCACCCGGACCACATCCAGGCGCACCGGGTCGCGATGCGCGCGCACGAGCTGGCCGCCGACCCGGCGCACCGCCCCGAGCTGGGCCCGGCCTGGCGGATCGCCAAGGTGTACTGGAACCGGATGCCCCGCTCGGTGATCGAGGCCGGGCTCGCCGAGACCGCCGCCAAGGCGTCCTTCCCCGGCGTGGCCCAGCCGTCCGACGTCCCCGGCGTGGTCGCCGACGGGACGGTCACCACGGTGCTGGACGGCGCCGCGCACGCCGGGCGCAAGGCGGCCGCGATGGCCGCGCACGTCACCCAGATCACCGTGGACGGCGCCTTCTTCGCGCTCTCCAACCACCTCGGCCAGCCCCTGCTCGCCACCGAGTACTACCAGTTGGTGCGCGGCCAGGCCGGGCCCGGCCGACCCGAGGACGACCTGTTCGCGGGCCTCGACGTCGCGGCCGCGAACGCCGAGGAGGACGTGCGATGACCAAGCCCGTTGCCCCGCCACCGCACCGCTCGATCACGGCGGCCGTCCTCGGCACCCGCGACGAGCGGCTGGCCGAGCCCCAACCCCCGCGCGCCGCCCGGATCGCGGCGTATGTCCTGTTCTTCCTGTTGGGCATCGCGGTGTCGGTCTGCGGATCCTTTGTGCAGGCCCTGTGGCCGCCCGCGGGAGTCCTGCTGGCGCTGGCCGCGACCGCCGCCACGTTCTACGCCGGCCTGCGGATCACCGGCACCCGGCTCGGCGCGGGAGCACCCGCGGCCGGCTGGTTCCTGGCGATGCTGCTGCTGATCGTGCCGCGGCCGGAGGGCGACAACGTCCTGTGGTCCAACGCCACCTCGCTGGCCTGGCTGTTCGCCGGCTCGGTGCTGGGCGTGATCTGCGCCACCCTGCCGACCCGCACCAGCTGGTTCCCCGGAGTGCCCGGCCCGCCGCGCTGACCCCGGCAGGACGCGGCGTACGGTACCGCGTACGACGCGCAGTCAAGAGCACACGGCCTTACTCTCATACCGGAGGAACCGGACGTATCAGGATCTGTCCGAAGCCGTTCACCGCTCAGTTCTTCCCAGTATGGTGGTCCCGCAGAACGCCGTACCCGACCGCCGCCCGCCCCAGCCGGGCCCGGCGACCACGAACCGCGGTCGCGCCGCACGGCCCTCCCGCGAACCCGGAGCACAGCAGCATTGAGCAGCCGCGAATCTGACAACGCCCACCCGACGCCACGGCGCACGGGTCCGGACGCCTACCCGTCGGGCACCCCGCCCTACGGCACGCCCGGGCACCCCGGCGGCGACCGGGCCGCGGCCGGCGCGGGCCAGGGCGCCGCGGACGGCGGCGAGGACGACGGCCCGAAGACCGAGACCACCCTGACCACCCGGGTCCGGATCAACATCCCCGGCTCGCGCCCGATCCCGCCGGTCGTCGTCCGTAGCGCCGTCAAGAACGAGGACGGCCCGGCCGAGGAGGCCCCGGCCCCCGAGCAGGGCAGCCCCCGGCACCGCTCCGCGCCGTCCTCGCCCGTCCTCGGCGTGATGGAGGGCGGCAGCGGCACGGCCGCCCAGCCGAACCTGCCGCCGGAGTGGGAGATCCCGCCGATCCCGCCGGCGACCTCCGAGTCCGAGTCCACCGGTGCCTGGTTCCGGCCGCGCCAGAAGAAGGCGCCCGCCACCGAGGCCGCCCCGGCCACCGTGCCCGCCGCCGCCCCGGCCACCCAGGCCGCGCCCGCCGCCGAGCCCCGGCCGCAGGGTGCCCGCCAGGCCGGGGGCGCCGCCGCCCGCGCCAACGGCGCGCCGAACGGCCGCCCGGTGCCCGCCCAGGGCAAGGCGCCGAACCCCGGCGCCCCCGCCGCGCGCACCCGCGCCGAGGCCCCCGTGGAGGAGCCCGGCGTCTACGAGGCCGCCGACCCCTTCGCGCCCGCCGCCGACCCGTTCGGCCCGACGCCCGGGCCCGACGCCGGCACCCGCGGCCCGCGCGGCGGCCGGCCCCAGCAGAACGGCGCGCGCCAGAACCGGCCCCAGCAGAACGGGGCCCCGCAGAACGGTGCGCGGCAGGGCGGTGCCCGGCAGAACAGCCCCCGCCAGGGCGGCCCGCAGAACGGCTTCCAGCCGAACGGCCACCCGTCGGACCCGCTCCCGCAGGGTGCGCCGGGCGCCGGGCCGAGCCCGGAGGACACCTCGGTCGACGGCTTCAAGCCGATCCGCGAGAACACCCCGCCGCCCGCCGGGATATCCGGCATGCCCCGCAACGGCGCCCCACGCGGTGCCGACGAGCGTCCGCAGCCGGGCCTGTTCGCGTCCGCGCCGACCGGCGCCGACCCGTTCGCCACCCAACGTCCGGCCGCCCCCGGCCAGGACGCCCCGGGCGCCCCGGCGGCCCCCAACGGGCTCTTCCCCGGCGCGCCCGGTGCGGGCCCGCAGCCCGGCCGCGCCCAGCAGCCGGGCCGCGACCCGGAGGCCACCGAGGTCACGCCGGTGCCCGCCCCCGGACCGCGGCCGCCGGCCGGCCAGGGGCCCAACGGCACTCCGCCGCCCGCCCCGGCGCCCGCCAAGTCCGAGCCCGCCCCCGCGAAGGGCAAGGCCAAGCGCGGCGGCGGCAAGAAGCTGGTCAAGCTGGGCGTCTACGGCATCGGCGGTGTGCTGTTCCTCGGCGCCGCCGCGTACGGCACCGGCCTGATGCTCAACCAGTCCGACGTCCCCAAGGGCACCGTGGTGCTCGGCACCGACATCGGCGGCAACAGCCGTGACCAGGCGATCCACTCGCTGGACGCCTCGGTCGGCAAGGCCGGTCAGCAGCCGCTCAAGCTGAAGATCGGCGACCAGACCGTGGACCTCGACCCGACGGTCGCCGGGCTGAGCTTCGACACCACCGCCACCGTGGACGACCTGGCCCAGCACAGCTACAACCCGGTCGACGTCATCAAGTCCCTCCAGGGCGGCAGCAAGGCCGTCGCGCCGGACGTCAAGGTCGACCGGGCCAAGCTCAAGGCCGCCCTCGACTCGCTGTCGGCCGGCTCGGGCCAGGGTCTGCAGGAGGGCTACGTCAAGTTCGGCGAGCCCAACGGCGAGCCGATCGTCGTCCCCGGCCGGGCCGGCCAGGCGGTGGACTCGGCGAACGCCCTGGACGCGGTCGAGCAGGCCTACCGCGACCGCGCCGCCGGCAAGCCCGACCAGCCGGTCGCCCTGGCCGTCACGGCCGCCCAGCCGAAGGTCTCCACCCAGGCCCTCCAGGCCGCCGCCGACAGCCTCGGCAAGCAGGTGGCCGCCGGCAAGGTGCACGTCGTGGCCGGCACCAAGACCTGGGACTTCGGCGGCAAGACCGCGGCCAAGGCGCTCACGCTCGTCCCGGACGCCTCCGGCAAGATCGTGCCCAAGTGGGACCTCGACGCGCTCTCCACCCAGCTGGGCGGCGTGTTCGACAAGGTGAAGGTCAAGAAGAACGGCCAGCTCGTCGCGATCACCCCGCAGGACGTCGCGGACGGCATCGCCTCGGTCTTCGACAAGACCGGCGACAAGGACCGCACCTTCAAGTTCGCCGTCTGACGTACCGCCTCCCGTCGAGGGGCGGGGGCCCCAACCGTGCCGCCCCCCGACAACACCCCCACCCCGGCAGCACAATTTTTAGCCACAC
>NZ_JBHWCL010000118.1:12623-31178 GCF_042735125.1 Kitasatospora sp. NPDC059599
TCGGCCTCCGGAACCGCTGGGTTCTACAAAACCCCGGGCTACATCGCGCCCCATTACATGGCGGCCGTCTCACCACCCCCCCCGCGGGGGGGGGGGGGCCCCCTGCGGCCCCGCCCCCCCCACAACTCCCCCTCCCGGTCAGCAAGATGTGACGCCACACCTTCCGCCTCATCCACCCCGGGGAGCACGCCGATGGGCCGCCGCCTCCAGCAGCACGGGACGGCCCTGCTCGCAGGCCTCACCGCCCTCACCCTCTCGCTCGCGCTCTGCTCCTGTGCCTCCGGCCAGGGCGAGACCGGCGCCGACGCACTGCCGTCCGCACCCGCGACGCCCAAGCTCACGTCGGTCGACATCAACCCGCACGACCGCGGACAACTGCGCCAGGGCGGCACCCTGAACCTGGCGATCGCCCAGTTCTCCCGCCAGTGGTCGCCGATCCACACCGACGGCAGCGAGTCCTCGACCATGGCGGTCACCAAGCCGCTGCTGCCGACGTTCTTCCGCTCGGACGCCGCCGGCACCCAGACGGTCAACCCCGCCTACCTGCAGGACGCCCACGCCGAGCTCAAGGACGGCCGGCAGGTGGTCACCTGGACGCTCAACCCGAAGGCCCACTGGTCCGACGGCACCCCGATCACCTGGCGCGACATCGAGGCCAACTGGCGGGCCCTGAACGGCAAGGACCCGGCCTACAAGCCGTCCAGCAGCACCGGCTTCGAGCTGGTCTCCTCGGTCGAGCGCGGCAAGGACGACTTCCAGGCCGTGATGACCTTCGACCGGCCGTTCTCGGAGTGGCAGTCGATGTTCAACGGCGCCGCCAACGCCCCGCTGCTGCCGGCGAGCCGGATCTCCACCCCGGACCTGTTCAACACCGCCTACCTGGACGCGATCCCGGTCACCGCGGGACCGTTCAAGGTCGAGCAGCTCGACCGCGCCGCGCAGACCGTCACCCTGGTCGCCGACCCCGCGTGGTGGGGCGACAAGCCGATGCTGGACCGGGTCGTCTTCCACGCGATGAGCCCCGACGCGATGCCCGCCGCCTTCGCCAAGGGCGCGCTCGACCTCCTCAACAACGGTCCGGACGTGGCCGGTTACCAGGTCATCCGGACCACCAAGGGCGCCGTCGTGCGCCGGGCCGGCGGTCCGGACTTCCGCCAGATCACCCTGAACGCCCGCACCCCCGCGCTGAGCGACGCGACCGTGCGCCAGGCCGTGTTCCAGGCCATCAACCGGGACGCCGTCATCCGCTCCGACCTCAACGGCCTGGACTGGCCCGCGGTCCCGCTCAACAACCACCTGCTGGTCGCCAACCAGAACGGCTACCGCGACAACTCGCTCGGCCTGGCCCGCTACGACCCCGCCGAGGCCGCCCGCAAGCTGGACTCGGCCGGCTGGAAGCTCGACGGCGACGTCCGCAAGAAGGACGGCCACGAACTGAACCTGCGGATGGTCGTCCCGGCCGGCGTCACCCAGGCCCAGACCGAGGCCGCGAACACCGCCAAGATGCTCAAGGACGTCGGGATCAAGGTCAGCACGGTGACCGCCCCCGTCAACGAGTTCTTCGACAAGTACATCAACCGCAACGACTTCGACATCACCGCCTACTCGCTGCTCGGCACCCCGTTCCCGGCCAGCGGCAGCCGCGCCAACTTCGTCCAGAACGGCGGCACCAACCACGTCGGCACGGGCAGCCCGGCGGTCGACACCGCGCTCGACCGGGCCGCCGCCGCGACCGACGCGGCCACCACCTCCGAGGCGATCAACCAGGCCGACGGCGAGCTCTGGAAGGTGGCCGGCGTCCTGCCCCTCTACCAGCGCCCGCAGCTGTACGGAGCCCGCGCCGACCTCGCCAACATCGGCGCGCAGGGCCTGTCCGACATCGTCTGGGAGAACGTCGGCTTCCTGAAGTAGCCGCGGCGGCGGGCGGGCTCAGCCGTGCAGCGTCTCGCGCCAGTAGTGGCAGGCGCTGCGGCGGCCCGCCAGCTCCTCGCCGTGCTCGCCCGCGACCGGCACCAGCGGCGGGAGCTCGCTCCGGCAGCGGTCCTGCGCCCGGTCGCAGCGGGGGTTGAACGCGCAGCCCTCCGGGATCCGCAGCAGGCTCGGCGGCAGGCCCTTGATGGCGTGCAGGTCCTGGCCCTTCTGGTCCAGGCGCGGGATGGAGTCCAGCAGGCCCCGGGTGTACGGGTGCGCCGGGCGCGCGTACAGCTCGTGCACCGGGGCCGCCTCGACGATCCGGCCCGCGTACATCACCGCGATCTTGTCCGCGACGTCGGCGACCACGCCGAGGTCGTGGGTGATCAGGATCAGACCCATGTTGAACTCGCGCTGCAGGTCGGCCAGCAGGTCCATCACCTGGGCCTGCACGGTCACGTCCAGGGCGGTGGTGGGCTCGTCCGCGATGATCAGGTCCGGCTCCAGCGCCAGCGCCATCGCGATCATGATGCGCTGGCGCATGCCCCCCGAGAACTGGTGCGGGAAGTCGCCGACGCGCTGCCGGGCAGCGGGAATGCGCACCCGCTCCATCAGCTCCACGGCCTTCTCCCGGGCCTCCTTGCGGGAGACGCCGTGGTGCACCCGGAACATCTCCCCCAGCTGGTAGCCCACGCTGAGCACCGGGTTGAGGGCGGACAGCGCGTCCTGGAAGATCATCGCGATCCGCCGGCCCCGGACGGCCCGCCGGGCGTTGGCGCTCATGGTCAGCAGGTCCTCGCCGCGGAACAGGATCCGCCCCGCGGTGATCCGCCCCGGCGGCATGTCCAGGATCCCCATGACCGCCTGCGCCGTCACCGACTTTCCCGAACCCGACTCCCCCAGCACCGCCAGCGTCTCGCCGGCCGACACCGCGTAGCTCACCCCGTTGACGGCCTTCGCGACCCCGTCCCGGGTGTGGAACTCCACGTGCAGGTCGTCGACCTCCAGCAGCGGGGTCCCGGGCACCAGGCCCTCCCGGCCGCCGCCGGTCACCTCCACCACGTCCATGTGAGCAGCCCTCCTCAACGCAGCAGCGACCACCGATAGGCGCAGAGCAACTATCAAGGACCGCGCCGTACTTGGCGAGCCCACGGCAGATCACTTTTCCATCACGGGAAAGGGCGCGTCCTCGGATCCGAGGACGCGCCCTGCCCACCGTCGACCCGCTACGGCGTACCGTCCTGCCCGTCCTCCGCACTCGGCTCGATGTCGCGCTCCGCCGCACTCTGTTCGATCTCGCGCTCCGCGGCGCTCTGTTCGATCTCGCGCTCCGCGGCGAAGTGACACGCCGAGTCGTGGACCGCCGCCCCCTTCAGCCAGGTCGGCGAGGCCAGCAGCGGGACCTCGACCTCGCACCGCTGCTGCGCCTTCCAGCAGCGGGTGCGGAAGCGGCAGCCGCTCGGCGGGTTGGCCGGTGAGGGCACGTCCCCGGTGAGCACGATGCGGTCCCGCGACTCGCGGGCCGTCGGGTCCGGCACCGGCACCGCGGAGAGCAGCGCCTGGGTGTACGGGTGGGTGGCGTGGTCGTAGATCTCCGCGTCGCTGCCGACCTCGACCATCCGCCCGAGGTACATCACGCCGACGCGGTCGGAGATGTGCCGGACGATGGAGAGGTCGTGCGCGATGAACATGTACGACAGGTTGAACTCGCCCTGCAGCTGCTCCAGCAGGTTGATCACCTGCGCCTGGACGGACACGTCCAGGGCCGACACGGGCTCGTCGCAGATGATGATCTCGGGCTTGAGTGCCAGCCCCCGGGCGATGCCGATGCGCTGGCGCTGTCCGCCGGAGAACTGGTGCGGATAGCGGTTGATGTACTCCGGGTTGAGCCCGACCACGTCCAGCAGGTCCTGGACGGCCTTGCGGCGGTCGCCCTTGGGTGCCACCTCGGGGTGGATCTCGAACGGCTCCCCGATGATGTCGCCGACCGTCATGCGCGGGTTGAGCGAGGTGTACGGGTCCTGGAACACCATCTGGATGTTCCGGCGGACGGCCTTCAGCGCCGAGCCGGACAGCCGGGAGATCTCCTCCCCCTTGTACCGGACCGAGCCCGCGGTGGCCGGCTCCAGGTTCATCAGCACCTTGGCCAGGGTGGACTTCCCGCAGCCGGACTCGCCGACGATGCCGAGGGTCTCGCCCTGCATCAGGTCGAAGCTGACCCCGTCGACCGCCTTGACGGCGCCGACCTGCTTCTTGAACAGGATGCCCTTGGTCAGCGGGAAGTGCTTGACCAGGTCCCGGACTTCGAGGATCGGCTCACCGCGCGGCACCTCCTGTGCGAAGGCGGCCTCCTCCGGCACCACCGCGCCCAGTGCGCTGGCCCCGTTAACGGTCATGGAGGGTCTCCTTCCAGAAGAAGCAGGCGCTGCCGCGCCCCTCCTGCGGCGTCCCGTCCTCCTCGGTGACCGGGAACAGCTCCGGCACCTCGGCCCGGCAGACGTCCTGCGCGCGCGGGCAGCGCGGGTTGAAGGCACAGCCCGTGGGGATCCGCAGCAGGTTGGGCGGCAGGCCCTTGATGGCGTAGAGCTCCTGGCCCTTCTGGTCCAGCCGGGGGATGGAGTCCAGCAGGCCCCGGGTGTACGGGTGCGCGGGGCGCGCGTACAGGTCGTGCACCGGGGCCGTCTCGACGATGCGGCCGGCGTACATCACGGCGATCTTGTCCGCGACGTCGGCGACCACGCCGAGGTCGTGGGTGATCAGGATCAGGCCCATGTGGAACTCGGCCTGGAGCTCGGCCAGCAGGTCCATCACCTGGGCCTGCACGGTGACGTCCAGGGCGGTGGTGGGCTCGTCCGCGATGATCAGGTCCGGCTCCAGCGCCAGCGCCATCGCGATCATGATGCGCTGGCGCATGCCGCCCGAGAACTGGTGCGGGTAGTCGTTCACCCGCTCCTTGGCCGCCGGGATGCGCACCCGGTCCATCAGCTCGACGGCCTTCTCCTTCGCCTCCTTGCGGGAGACGCTCCGGTGGGCCCGGAACATCTCACCGAGCTGGAAGCCCACCGACAGCACCGGGTTGAGGGCGGACAGCGCGTCCTGGAAGATCATCGCGATCCGTCCGCCGCGGATCCTGCGCCGTTCCTCCTTGCTCATCTTGAGCATGTCCTGGCCCCGGAAGCGGATCTCGCCGCGCGGGATCCGGGCCGGCGGCATGTCCAGGATGCCCATGATCGCCTGCGCGGTCACCGACTTGCCGGAGCCGGACTCGCCCAGCACGGCCAGCGTCTCGCCCGCCGAGACGGAGTAGTTGACCCCGTTGACGGCCCTGGCGACGCCGTCCCTGGTGACGAACTCGACGTGCAGGTCCCGCACGTCGAGCAGCGGCCCCTCGTACGGTGTCCCGCGCTCGCGCTCGGTGGTCTGCGCCGCTGTACCCACGGTGTGCTCCCCTCGCTCAGCGAAGCTTCGGATCGAGGGCGTCGCGCACCGCGTCGCCCATCATGATGAAGGCCAGCACGGTGATGGACAGTGCCGCGGCCGGGAAGAACATCACGTACGGCGCGGTCCGGATCACCTTCTGGGCGGAGGAGATGTCGATGCCCCAGGAGATGGTCGGTTCCTGCAGGCCGATGCCGAGGAAGCTCAGCGTCGCCTCGGTCGCGATGTAGCCGCCGAGCGCGATGGTCGCCACCACGATCACCGGCGCGACCGCGTTCGGCAGGATGTGCCGGACCATCAGCCGCCTGGTCCCGGCCCCGAGCGCCCGGCCCGCCACCACGTAGTCGGACTGTTTGACGGTCAGCACCGCGCCGCGCATGACGCGGGCGATCTGGGTCCAGCCGAGGACGGCCAGCGCGAACACCACGGTCCACACCGTGCGGATGGTGAACGCGTTCAGCAGCACCAGGGCGCCGAGCAGCAGCGGGATGCCGAAGAAGATGTCGACGATCCGGGAGATCACCGCGTCGACGGCTCCGCCGTAGTACCCGGCGACCATGCCGGTCAGCCCGCCGAGCAGGGTGACCGCGGCGGTGACGAAGATGCCGACGGTGATCGAGGCGCGGGCGCCGTAGATCACCCGGGCGTAGATGGACCGGCCCTGCGCGTCGTAGCCGAACCAGCCGGCACCGAAGAAGTCCGTCCAGTCCGGCCGCTTGAGGTAGTCGTGCACCAGGTCGGCCTTGCGCGGGTTGGCGTCCGTGAAGGCCCAGGGGAAGATCGCCATGATCACCAGCAGCAGGATCAGCACCACCGACAGCAGGAAGATCGGCCGTCGGCGCAGGTCCCGCCAGGCGTCGCCCCAGAGGCTGCGGGCCTGTTCCCGCTTCTCCACGTCGGGTTCGACCAGGGTCTCCTGCTCGACCGCCATGCCCTGTTCCCCCGCGAAGTCCAGCCGGTCCACGCCTGGCTTGGGGTGCCGTTCGTACGAGTCCTCGTCGTGGATGTCAGGCATAGCGGATCCTCGGGTCCAGGACCGCGTAGAGCAGGTCGACGAGCAGGCTGGCGACCAGGTAGATGATCACCAGGACGGTCACGATGCCGACCACGGTCGGGCCTTCCTTCTGGTTGATCGCCCGGTACAGGACGTTGCCGATGCCCTGCACGTTGAAGATGCCCTCGGTGACGATCGCCCCGCCCATCAGCGCGCCGAGGTCGGTGCCGAGGAAGGTGACCACCGGGATCAGCGAGTTGCGCAGCAGGTGGCGGGAGATGATGGTCCGCCGGGGCAGTCCCTTGGCGGTCGCGGTCCGGATGTAGTCGGCCCGCAGGTTCTCGCCGATGGAGGTCCGGGTGAGCCGGGCGACGAACGCGAGCGAGAGCGAGCCCAGGACGACCGCCGGCAGGATCAGCTGGGTGAGGTCGTAGCTGTCCTGCACCGTCGGCGTGACCCAGCCCAGGTTGGTGGCGAACACCGTCTGCGCGATGTAGGCCAGCACGAAGACCGGGATCGAGATCACCACCAGGGTCAGGATCAGCACCAGGGTGTCCGCGATGCTGCCGCGCTTCAGCCCGGAGAGCACGCCGAGGGACAGACCCACGACCAGCTCGAAGGCGAAGGCCAGCAGCGCCAGCCGGATGGTGACCGGGAAGGCGTCCGCCATGATGTCGGAGACCGGACGGCCGGTGAAGCTGGTGCCGAAGTCCCCCTGGAAGAGGTTCCCCATGTAGTGCAGGTACTGCTTCCAGAGCGGCTGGTCCAGGTAGTACGTGTGCTTGATGCTCGCGACCACGGTCGGGTCGGCGGCCTTCTCGCCGAACAGCGCGACCACCGGGTCACCCGGCAGCGTGTAGACCATCACGAAGATCAGCAGTGTGGTGCCGAAGAACACCGGGATCATCTGCAGCACCCGTCGCAGCACGTAACTGCCCATCCGAGCCTCCTTCCTAGGTGCCCGGCCGGCCGGGCCGGTCGGCCGGGGTGCCGCGCCCCGCCCTCCGTGCGGGGAGGGCGGGGCCGGCGCGGGGGATCAGGGCCCCGGGATCAGCCCTTGACCTCGACCTGCGTCCAGGCCGGGTTGCCGAAGGAGTCGAACGTCACGTTCTGCACGTTGGTCGAGTAGCCCGAGTTGGTGCGGTAGTACCAGAGCGGGATGGCCGGCATCCCGGTCGCCAGCACCGCCTCGGCCTGCTGGTAGCCGGTCACCGTGTCGGCGACGCTGGGGGCCGCGTCGGCCTGCTGGGACAGCTGGTCGAACTGCGGGTTGCTGTACCCGGTGTCGTTGGAGGCGGCACCGGTGCGGTACACGTCGGCCAGGAAGTTGGCGTTCAGCGGGTAGTCCTGCACCCAGCCGGTGCGGAAGGCGCCGTTGAGCTGGTGCGAGGTGATGGCCTGGCGGGCGGTCTTGAAGTCGGGCTTGGGGTCGCCCAGGCAGTCGACGCCGGTGTTCTGCCGGATCGAGTTGCAGACCGCGTCGACCCACTCCTTGTGGCCGCCGTCCGCGTTGTAGGTGATCAGCACCTTGTTGCCGGGGACGCCGCCGCCCTGCTGGATCAGCTGCTTGGCCTTGGCGACGTCGAAGTTGCAGAAGTCCCCGCAGGTGCCGGCCTTGTAGCCCTCGACGCCCTCGGCGACCCAGGCGCTGGCGGGCGCCCGGGAACCCTGCAGCACGGTCTTGGTGATGGTCGCGCGGTCGATCGCCATCGACAGCCCCTGGCGCACCTGGGCCTTCTCCGGCGCCGCCCAGTCGGCCTGGTAGAGCGTGAAGCCGATGTTCTGGATGGCGCCCTGCGGGGAGTCCACCGCCCGGTCCCCGAGGTCGCTCTTGTACGTCGCCAGCGCGGACGGCGGCACCTGGTCCATCACGTCGAGGTTGTTGGACTGCAGGTCGGCGTAGGCCGCCTCGGACGTGGTGTACATCTTGAAGACGATGCCGCCGTTCTTCGGCTTGTCCACGCCCTTGTAGCCCGGGTAGGACTTGGTGGTCACCTGGCTGTTGTGGGCCCAGCTGACGAACTGGTACGGGCCGTTGCCCACCGGCTTCTGCCCGTACCCGGCCGGGTCGTTGAAGAAGGCGTCCGGCAGCGGCGAGAAGGCGATGTAGCCGAGCTTGTACTCGAAGTACGAGACCTTGTGGTTCAGCTTGACGGTGAAGTGCAGGTCGTCCGTGACGGTCAGCCCGGACATCTTGGTCGCGGTCGGGCTGCCGGTGGCCGGGTGGACGTCCTGGTAGCCCTCGATGTCCGAGAACCAGGAGCTGTTGATCTGGTTGTTCGCCGGGTTGGCGGCCCAGTTCCAGGCGTCGACGAAGTTCTTGGCGTGCACGGGGGTGCCGTCGTGGAACGTCCAGCCGTCGTTCATCGTGACGGTGAAGGTCTGGGAGTCGCTGGTGTCGATCGCGCTCGCGACCTGCATCCGGATCTGGGCGTTGCTGGGGTTGTAGTCGACCAGGCCCTTGAAGAGGTTCTGGATGATGCGACCGCCGCCGACCTCGTTCGCGTTGGCGGGCTGCAGCGGGTTCTGCGGCTCGTTGCTCTGGTAGCTGAAGGTCTTGGTGGAGTCCGACGAGCTGCCGCTGCCTCCGCCGCCGCTGCTGCACCCGGTGGCCACCAGGGCCACGGACGTCGCAACGGCGAGGACCCAACGAGCACGGGCGGCTACGGGCATGGAGGTCCCTCCTCATGGTGTGTGTCGCATCACACCCCATGAGAAGCGCGCCCCGGCGACGGCGCGAGCCGGGTGCACCCGGACGGGTGCCGTGACCCCCTGCGGAGTTGACGCAACGACGGAAGGGCCCGTGGCGGGAAGCCACGGGCCCTTCCGGGGAGAGCGGGGATCAGGCCGCTGCCTGCGCCCGGACCTCGGGGAAGTGGCAGGCCGTGTCGTGCGCGGCCGCGCCCTTCAGCACCGTGGGCACCGCGAGCAGCGGGGTCTCCTCGGAGCAGCGGTCCTCCGCCTTCCAGCAGCGGGTGCGGAAGCGGCAGCCGGACGGCGGGTTGGCCGGCGAGGGGATGTCACCGGTCAGGATGATCCGGTCACGGGACTCGCGGGCCGACGGGTCCGGCACCGGCACCGCGGAGAGCAGCGCCTGGGTGTACGGGTGGGTGGCGTTGTCGTAGATCTGCTCGTCGGTGCCGATCTCGACCATCTTGCCCAGGTACATCACGCCGACGCGGTCGGAGATGTGCCGGACGATGGAGAGGTCGTGCGCGATGAACATGTACGACAGCTCGAACTCGCTCTGCAGTTGCTCCAGCAGGTTGATCACCTGAGCCTGGACGGACACGTCCAGGGCGGAGACCGGCTCGTCGCAGATGATGATCTCGGGCTTGAGCGCGAGGCCGCGGGCGATGCCGATGCGCTGGCGCTGACCGCCGGAGAACTGGTGCGGGTACCGGTTGATGTACTCCGGGTTCAGACCCACGACGTCCAGCAGGTCCTGGACGGCCTTGCGGCGGTCGCCCTTGGGCGCCACCTCGGGGTGGATCTCGAACGGCTCACCGATGATGTCGCCGACCGTCATGCGCGGGTTCAGCGAGGTGTACGGGTCCTGGAACACCATCTGGATGTTCCGGCGGACGGCCTTGAGCGCCGCACCGGACAGCTGGGAGATGTCCTCGCCCTTGAACAGCACCTGGCCGGAGGTGGCCCGCTCCAGGTTCATCAGCACCTTGGCCAGCGTGGACTTGCCACAGCCGGACTCGCCGACGATGCCGAGGGTCTCACCCTTCTTGAGCTCGAAGGAGATGCCGTCGACCGCCTTGACGGCGCCGACCTGCTTCTTGAACAGGACGCCCTGGGTCAGCGGGTAGTGCTTGACCAGGTCCTTGACCTCCAGGATGTTCTCAGCCATGGAGGGTCTCCTTCCAAAGGTGGCACGCGCTGCGGCGGCCGGTGAGCTCCTTGCCGTCCTTGTCGGTCACGTGGTGCAGCGCCGGGATCTCGGTGCGGCACAGGTCGGTGGCGACGTCGCAGCGGGGGTTGAACGCGCAGCCGGCCGGGACCTTCAGCAGGTTCGGGGGGAGGCCCTTGATCGCGTACAGCTCCTGGCCCTTCTGGTCCAGGCGCGGGATGGAGCGGAGCAGGCCCTTGGTGTACGGGTGCGCGGGGTTCGCGTACAGCTCGTGCACCGGGGCGGTCTCCACGATCCGGCCCGCGTACATCACGGCGATCTTGTCCGCGACGTCGGCGACCACGCCGAGGTCGTGGGTGATCAGGATCAGACCCATGTTGTACTCGGCCTGGAGCTCGGCCAGCAGGTCCATCACCTGGGCCTGGACGGTGACGTCCAGGGCGGTGGTGGGCTCGTCCGCGATGATCAGGTCGGGCTGCAGGGAGAGCGCCATGGCGATCATGATGCGCTGGCGCATACCGCCGGAGAACTGGTGCGGGTAGTCGTTCACCCGCTGCCGGGCGGCGGGGATGCGCACCCGGTCCATCAGCTCGATGGCCTTCTCCTTCGCCTCCTTCTTGGAGGCGCCCTGGTGCACCCGGAACATCTCGCCGAGCTGGTAGCCGACGCTGAGCACGGGGTTGAGGGCGGAGAGCGCGTCCTGGAAGATCATCGCGATCTTCTGGCCGCGGATCTTCCGGCGGTCCTCGTTGCTCATCGTGAGCATGTCCTGGCCGCGGAACAGGATCTGGCCCTGGGTCACCTTGCCCGGGGGCATGTCCAGGATGCCCATGATGGTCTGCGCCGTCACGGACTTGCCGGAGCCGGACTCACCGAGCACGGCGAGCGTCTCGCCCGCCGCGACGGAGTAGTTGACTCCGTTCACGGCCTTGGCGATGCCGTCCCGGGTGTGGAACTCCACGTGGAGGTCCTTGACCTCCAGGAGCGGGGTTCCGACTTCGAGACGATCGTTCTTCTGGTTGTTCTCGATCACGGTGGTCATCGGGTCGTCACCTCTTCTCTCAGCGGAGCTTCGGGTCGAGGGCGTCGCGCACCGCGTCGCCGAGCATGATGAACGCCAGCACGGTAAGGCTCAGCATTCCGGCGGGGAAGAACAGGGCGAACGGGGCCGTACGGATCACCTTCTGGGCCGAGTTGATGTCGATGCCCCAGGAGATGGTCGGGTCCTGCAGACCGATGCCGAGGAAGCTCAGCGTCGCCTCGGTGGCGATGTAGCCGCCGAGCGCGATGGTGGCGACGACGATCACCGGGGCGATCGCGTTCGGCAGGATGTGCTTGAGCAGGATCCGGCTGGTGCCGGCGCCGAGCGCCTTGGCCGCGGTCACGAAGTCGGCCTGCTTGACCGTGATGACCGAGCCGCGCATGACACGGGTCATCTGGGTCCAGCCCAGGGCGACCAGCGCGAAGACCACGCTCCAGATCGTGCGCGAGGTGAAGGCGTTGAGGATCACCAGCGAGCCGAGCAGCAGCGGGATGCCGAAGAAGATGTCGGTGATCCGGGAGATGATCGTGTCGGTCCAGCCGCCGAAGTAGCCGGCGAGCATACCGGTGATGCCACCGAGGATGGTCACACCGAAGGTGACGCAGATGCCGACCACGACCGAGGCGCGGGCGCCGTAGATGACGCGGGCGTAGATGCTGCGGCCCTGGAGGTCGTAGCCGAACCAGTCAGCCTGGAAGAGGTGGCTGTAGTTCGGCTTCGTCAGGTAGTGGTTGCGCAGGTCGCCGGCGCGCGGGTCCACCGAGGTGAACAGGCCCGGGGCGATCGCGATGACGATCAGCAGCAGGATCAGCAGCGCGGAGATCACGAAGATCGGCTTGCGGCGCAGGTCGTGCCAGGCGTCGGAGCCGAGGCTGCGGGCCTTCTCCTGCTTGGGCGCCGGGACGTCCGCGGTGCGCTGGGCCGGGATGTCCCCGGCGGTCTTCTTCTCGGTCAGGTCAGGCATACCGGATCCTCGGGTCCAGGACCGCGTAAAGCAGGTCGACGATCAGGCCGGCGGCCAGGTAAACGAGCACCAGGAAGGCGACGAAGCCGGAGACGGTCGCGCCCTCCTTCATGTTGATCGCCTGGTAGAGCGCGTGGCCGACACCCTTGACGTTGAAGATG
Organism: Kitasatospora sp. NPDC059599; assembly: GCF_042735125.1. Taxonomy (NCBI): domain Bacteria; kingdom Bacillati; phylum Actinomycetota; class Actinomycetes; order Kitasatosporales; family Streptomycetaceae; genus Kitasatospora; species Kitasatospora sp. NPDC059599. Next base: position 24,993 of record NZ_JBHWCL010000118.1, read on the forward strand.
CCTTCGGTGACGATCGCGCCGCCCATCAGGGCGCCCAGGTCGGTACCGAGGAAGGTGACCACCGGGATCATCGAGTTGCGCAGCAGGTGGGTGCCGATGACCTTCCGGCGCGGCAGGCCCTTGGCCACCGCGGTCCGGACGTAGTCGGCCTTGATGTTCTCGGCTATGGAGGTACGGGTGAGACGCGCGACGTAGGCCAGCGAGAGCGAGCCGAGCACGATGGCCGGCAGCACCAGCTGGGTGATGTCGTTGCTGTCCTGCACGGTCGGGGTGACCCACTTGAGGTTCTGCCCGAAGACCGTCTGGAAGACGAAGCCCAGGACCGGGACCGGGATCGAGATCAGCAGCAGGGTGAGGACCAGCGCGCCCTTGTCGAACGCCTTGCCGCGGCGCAGACCGGCGAACAGGCCGATGCCGATGCCCAGCACGATCTCGATGGCGAACGCGAACAGCGCCAGCCGGACCGTGACCGGCAGTGCCTCGGTGATCTTGTCGAGGACCGGTCGGCCGTCCAGTGCGGTACCGAAGTCGCCGGTGAACAGCTTCCCCATGTAGGAGAAGTACTGCTGCAGCAGCGGCTTGTCGAGTCCCTGCTGGTGCTTCAGGGCGGCGAGCTGCACCGGGTCCGGCGCCTTGTCGCCCCACAACGCTGCCAGCGGGTCACCGGGCAGCAAGTGCACCATGAAAAAGATGAGTGCGGTCGTTCCGAGGAACACCGGAATCATCTGGAGCAGTCGCCTCGCGACAAAGCGCCCCATCGTGCCTCCATGTATGACTCTGCCGGGCCCGTCAACCCGGCAAGAGATAAGTCGGCGTGCCAACGGCCGGTGCCAGTCCTCGCCCTTGTGGGGATGGGACGGGCACCGGCCGTTGTCACCGGGTCAGGCGGTGCCGACCGATTACTACTTCTTGACCTCGACGTCGGTGTAGACCGGGTCGCCGAAGGAGTTGAACTTGACGTTCTGGACCTTGTTCGAGAAGCCCGAGTTCGTCTTGTAGTACCAGAGCGGGATGGCCGGCATGTCCTTGGCCAGCTGCTCCTCGGCCTTCTCGTACAGCTCCGCGGTCTTCTCGACCGAGGTGGCCGCGTCGGCGTCGTGGGCCAGCTTGTCGAAGTCGGGGCTCGAGTAGCCGGCGTCGTTGGCGGCGGCACCGGTGCCGTAGACGTCGCGCAGGAAGTTGGCGTTCAGCGGGTAGTCCTGCACCCAGCCGGTACGCATCATGCTCGGGACGGCCTTCTTGGTGACGATGTCACGGGCCGTCTTGAAGTCCGGCTTCGGGTCACCGAGGCACTCGACGCCGGTCGCCTGGCGGATCGAGTTGCAGACCGCGTCCACCCACTCCTTGTGGCCACCGTCGGAGTTGTACAGGATGGTGATCTTGCCGCCGGGGACGCCGCCACCCTCGGTGATCAGCTGCTTGGCCTTCTCCGGGTTGTACTTGCAGGCGTCGCCGCAGGTGCCGGCCTTGTAGCCCATGACGCCGGGCGCCACGAACGAGTCGGCGGGCTGACGGCTGTTGTTCAGCACGGTCTTGGTGATGGTGTCGCGGTCGATCGCCATCGAGAGGCCCTGGCGGACCTTGGCCTTGTCCTGGCCGCTCCACTCCGCGTTGTACAGCGCGAAGGAGATGTTCTGGATGGCACCCTGCGCCTGGTCGACGGCGCGCTTGCCCAGGTCGTCCTTGTACTTCGGCAGGTCGGTCGAGTCGACCTGGTCCAGCACGTCCAGCGTGTCGGACATCAGGTCCTTGTACGCGGCCTCGGGCGAGGTGTAGTTGCGGAAGACGATTCCGCCGTTCTTCGCCTTGTTGGTGCCCGAGTACTTGTCGTACGCGGCCAGCGTGACGGCCTTGTTGTGCTCCCACGAGACGAACTTGTAGGGGCCGTTGCCGATCGGCTTCTGGCCGTAGCCGTCCGGGTCCGCGAAGAAGCCCTCGGGCAGCGGGAAGAAGGCCGAGTAGCCGAGCTTGTACGTGAAGTACGAGACGGGGCTGGTCAGTTCGATGGTGAAGTGCGTGTCATCGATGACCTTGAGGCCGGACATCTCCTTGGCCGTCGGGGCGCCCTTGTCCTTGTCCGGGTGCACCGCGTCGTAGCCGACGATGTCCGAGAACCAGTCCGAGTTGATCTGGTTGTTGGCCGGGTTGGCCGACCAGTTCCAGGACTTGACGAACGAGTTGGCCGTGACCGGGGTACCGTCGTGGAAGGTCCAGCCGGACTTCAGGGTGACGGTGTAGGTCTTGGCGTCGGTGGTCTCGATCTTGTCGGCCACCTGGTTGCGCAGGGCACCGGTCGCGGGGTCGTAGTCGACAAGGCCCGTGAAGAGCTGCTTGACGATACGGCCGCCCTGGTTCTCCATGGCGTTCGCCGGCTGCAGCGGACGCTGCGGCTCGGCGCTCTGGTAGCTGAAGACGCCCTGGGCGTTGACCGCACCATCGGAGCTGCCCCCGCTGGAGGAGTCGCTGCTGCTGCTACAAGCAGTCGCGGCAAGGGCGACCGCAACAGCTGCGACAACCCACTTGGCCTGGCTCCCACCACGCATCGGTGTGCCTCCTGAATTCGACGTTGCAACGAGGAGAGCACCGCGGAACGGTTGTCACCGAAACCCGCTGTGCCGTCCGCGCTCGTGGTTTCGGCGCGCACCCCTGCGCGTTCACCCTTGACCCGAGCCTGACTGCACCCACTATCCGTCACGCACGGACACGAAAGTGACCAGTGACGATCTCAATTAGGTCACATGAACAGTCGGTAAGTTTCGAAAACCGGACATTTGAGACATAGCCAGACAGGTACCAAACGGACAGTCGTCATGCATGACGAACCGTGGTGTCCGCTCAGCGGACACCCGGGTGTGATGAGCGCTATTCGGTTAATAGCGGCCCCGACAACTTGGAGTAGTTGAAAAAGTTCGCCCCCCTCTCCAATGGAAAGGGGGGCGAATCATTCCGGCCAATGGCCGTTCAGTGCGTCCGGATCACGCCTTCTTGGCGCGCGAGGCAGTGCGTCCGCGGTCCTTCTGGTCCAGGACGACCTTACGGATGCGAACCGTCTCCGGGGTCACCTCGATGCACTCGTCCTCGCGGCAGAACTCCAGCGACTGCTCCAGGGAGAGCTTGCGCGGCGGGACGATCGACTCGGCCACGTCAGCGTTCGAGGAACGCATGTTGGTGAGCTTCTTCTCCTTGGTGATGTTCACGTCCATGTCGTCGGCGCGCGAGTTCTCGCCGACGATCATGCCCTCGTACACCTCGGTGCCCGGCTCGCAGAAGAGCACGCCGCGCTCCTGCAGGTTGGTCATCGCGAAGGCGGTCACCACACCGGCGCGGTCGGCGACCAGCGAGCCGTTGTTGCGGGTGGTCAGCTGGCCGAACCACGGCTCGTGGCCCTCGTGGATCGAGTGCGCGATGCCGGTGCCGCGGGTGTTGGTCAGGAACTCGGTGCGGAAGCCGATCAGGCCGCGGGACGGCACGACGAACTCCATCCGGACCCAGCCCGAGCCGTGGTTGGACATGTTGTCCATCCGGCCCTTGCGGATGCCCATGAGCTGCGTCACGGCGCCCATGTGCTCCTCCGGCACGTCCACGGTCAGTCGCTCGACCGGCTCGTGGGTCTTGCCGTTGACCTCCTTGGTGACCACCTGCGGCTTGCCGACGGTCAGCTCGAAGCCCTCGCGGCGCATGGTCTCGATCAGGATGGCCAGCGCCAGCTCACCGCGGCCCTGCACCTCCCAGGCGTCCGGGCGCTCGGTGTCCAGGACGCGCAGCGAGACGTTACCGATCAGCTCGCGGTCCAGGCGGTCCTTCACCTGGCGGGCGGTGACCTTGCGGTCGACCTTGGCGCCGGACTTCGCGTCCGCGCCCTTGCCGCTGCCGCCACGGCCGACCAGCGGCGAGGTGTTGGTGCCGATGGTCATCGAGATGGCCGGCTCGTCCACCGTGATCAGCGGCAGCGCGATCGGGTTCTCCGGGTCGGCGAGGGTCTCACCGATCATGATCTCGGAGATGCCGGCGACGGCGCAGATGTCACCCGGGCCCGCCACCTCGGCCGGCTTGCGGGTGAGCGCCTCGGTCATCAGCAGCTCGGAGATGCGGACGTTCGAGATGGAGCCGTCGCGCTTGATCCAGGCCACGGTCTGGCCCTTGCGCAGCTCGCCCTGCTCGACGCGCAGCAGCGCGATGCGGCCGAGGAAGTTGTCGGCGTCCAGGTTGGTGACGTGGGCCTGGAGCGGCGCGTCCGCGTCGTAGCTCGGGGCCGGGACGTGCTCCAGCAGGGTGGAGAAGAACGGCTCCAGGCTGGTGCTGTCGGCCGGGACGGTGCCGTTCTCCGGCTTGGTCAGCGAGGCGACGCCGTCACGGGCACAGGCGTAGACGATCGGGAACTCGATCTGGTCCTCGTCCGCGTCCAGGTCCAGGAACAGGTCGTAGGTCTCGTTGATGACCTCGTCGATCCGGGAGTCCGGGCGGTCCGTCTTGTTGATGCAGAGGATGACGGGCAGCCGCGCGGTGAGCGCCTTGCGCAGCACGAAGCGGGTCTGCGGCAGCGGGCCCTCGGAGGCGTCGACCAGCAGGACGACCGCGTCGACCATCGACAGACCGCGCTCGACCTCGCCACCGAAGTCGGCGTGGCCCGGGGTGTCGATGATGTTGATGGTGATCGGCGCGCCACCATCCTTCGGGTGGTATTTGACCGCCGTGTTCTTCGCGAGAATGGTGATGCCCTTCTCGCGCTCCAGGTCGTTCGAGTCCATCATGCGGTCGTCGAGCTGCTGGTGGGCGGCGAAGGCGCCGGCCTGCTTCAGCATGGCGTCGACCAGCGTGGTCTTGCCGTGGTCGACGTGGGCGACGATGGCGACGTTACGGATGTCGTTGCGCGTGGGCATGCCTTGCTGATTCTCCCGGAATCGTGGGTTGCGGCGCCCGGCTGCGTGACGCGCACTTGCGATCCCTGTCGATCGCCGCCGCCCGTTCCGCCTGCTACTACCGGTCCACCCGCCGGGCAATGGACATGCCTCGGCTTCCTCCTATCGTACGGGGAAGGGCCCAGGTGGGCGGAAACGAGCAGGTCGGGCGGGATCAAGATCACAGGTGGGTCACACGCTCTTCACCCGAAGTTCCGGCTCCGTCAGGCTTCGCCCCGTGATCGAAAGACTCCGGGCCCGGCTGAGCCGGCCCCTCCACGTCGCCGGCGCCCTCGCCCTGCTCTGGGCGCTCCTGCGGGGGCTCCCGGTACCGACCGCCGTCGGCTGCGTGCTCGGCTTCCTGATCGGCCGGGCCCCGCTGACCGACCTCTGGTTCCTGCTGACCCACCGGCTCACCGGGGTCCGGCGGGAGGCCCGGACTCAGGACGCCCCGACCCACCCCAGGTCCTGGAAGCGCGGCCAGCCGAAGCCGAACGCTCCCGCGCCCGCGACGTCCGTCCGGACGCCGACCAGCTCGGGGCGCTGGTAGAGCGGCACCGAGTGCCCGAGCTGCCAGATCCGGGCGTCGGCCTCCTGGAGCAGGTCCAGCCGGGCCGCGGGGTCCAGTTCGGCGCCGGCCCGGTCGAACAGTCGGTCGATCTCCTCGGTGCCGCTGCGGCCGTAGTTGGTGCCGGCGACGAGCGCGCCGTCGGCGTCGGGCCGGGGCTTGGCGTAGGCGGGGCGCTGTTCGCTCGCCGGGCTGGGGCCGGCCGGCCAGGAGAAGAGCGCGAGGTCGTAGTCCCCGGTGGCCAGGTGGTCCCGGACGAAGGTCTCGGCAGGCGCGGTCACCGGCTTCAGCGCGATCCCGTTCTCCGCAAGGTCGGCGGTGAGCGCGTCGGCGGTGCGCTTGGCGGTCGCCGACCCGGCCGGGACGAGCAGGGTGAGGGCGAGCTCCTTCCCGCCCTTGGTCCGGGTGCCCCGGCCGCCGGGTCGTTTCCAGCCCGCCCCGTCCAGCAGCCGGACCGCGTCCGCCGGGCCGGCCGCCGCGCTGTTGTCCCGGTAGCCCTCCTGGTCCCCGGCGAGGAGGTGGTTGCCGAGCGGCGCGCCGGGCAGGCCGAGCGGGGCGAGCGCGGCCTCGGCGATCCTGCGCCGGTCGACGGCCCGGCCGAGGGCGCGCCGTACGGCCGGGTCGGTGAGCGGGCCGCGGGCGGCGTTGACGGTGAGCTGGGTGAGCGAGGCGGCGGCCGCCCGGTGCACGGTGACGCCGGGCAGCGACTCGGCCCGCCGC